>JAEUQL010000016.1 GCA_016789295.1 Blastocatellia bacterium
AGAGTAGGTTTTGAGCTACCACCACTCAACCTGAAGATCGACAACCAGATCCCGCTTGCAAGAGGGATGGGCAGCAGTGCCGCAGCCATCACGGCTGGAATTTCTATTGTCGAGGCTCTTTCGGGTAAATAATTTGGTGAAGAGCTTTTCTTCAAACACGCACTTAGCTTTGAAAAACACGCCGACAATCTAGCTGCCGCTCGCTTGGGAGGTTTCACAATTGTGTGCCAAACAGAAGAGAGGATAATTTCTGTTAAAAAAGACTGGCCAGACCAGATAAAAGCTGTTGTGGTGATCCCTGCTTTCAAGCTTGATACAGAAAAGTCTCGATCTCTACTGCCTCCAAACTACAGTCGTGCAGATGCTGTCTTCAACATTCAGCGTGTGGCGTTGCTACAAACAGCAGTTTCAGAGAAAAACTGGAGACTTTTTGAAGAGGCTCTGAAAGATAGAATACACCAACCCTACAGATCTACGCTTGTCCCAGGTCTCAATGATGCCCTCAATGTGAAGCTCAAAGGACTACTTGGTATAGCTCTGAGCGGATCGGGGCCTACTTTGATTGGACTTGCGACTGATAACTTTGAAGTGATCAAGTCAACTTTAAGAGAGATTTTTGCCAGGCAGAAGATAGGTGTCAGGTGTGAGCTTTTAGAGATAGAGAACAGAGGAAGGAGAATAGAGCAGTACGGCTGCTCGAAGTCATATTTTTAAGTCTATGAAGAGATTAAGAGTAGGTATTCTTGGCGCGACAGGGCTTGTAGGTCAAAGGTTTATACAGTTGTTGGATGAGCATCCACAGTTTGAGATTACAGCACTGGCAGCGTCTGACAGGTCGGAAGCAAAGCCTTTTGCAGAGGTCTGCTCGTGGAAGCTTCCAACTCCAATACCAGAACGGTTTCGTTCACTAAATGTCGAGCCTTGTCGTCCGCTGCTAGACTGTGACCTTGTTTTTTCTGGCATGCCATCTTCGATAGCAGGTGAGATTGAAGAAGAGTTTGCAAAGGCTGGCTATCCAGTAATTAGCAACTCTTCAAATCATCGTATGGACAACGATGTTCCACTACTTGTTCCAGAGATAAACAGCAGCCATTTGGAGCTTATAGGTGTGCAGAAGAGAAGTCGTAAATGGGAGAGAGGATTTATAGTCACCAATCCAAACTGTACGACGGTTGCTTTGGTTCTGGCTCTTGCCCCTCTTGCTGATGCTTTTGGTCTTGAGGCTGTATCGGTTGTCACCATGCAAGCACTGTCTGGTGCTGGCTATCCTGGAGTTGCATCTCTGGATGCTATCGATAACGTCGTTCCCTATATTGATGGTGAAGAGCCTAAAGTTGAGACAGAGCCACAGAAGATACTTGGAAAATTTACGAATGGTTTAATAGAGCATGCCGACTTTCGCGTCAGTGCTCAGTGTCACAGAGTCAATGTAACAGATGGTCACACAGAAGCTGTTGCAGTGAAGCTGAAAAAGAAGGCTACCAGGGAGGCGTTGATAGAAGCTATGCAACAATTTCGTGGTGAACCACAGAAACTTGGCCTCTACAGTGCCCCAAAAAGACCGGTAATTGTACTAGGCGAAAATAATCGCCCACAACCCAGACTGGATCGCGATTTAGAAGGTGGAATGGCAACAGTTGTAGGACGTGTAAGAGAAGACAATATACTCGACTTTAAATTTACACTCCTTGGTCACAACACGATTCGAGGTGCGGCAGGTGCTGCAATACTCAATGCAGAACTACTAGTTGCAAAAGCTCTGTTGTAAAACTATCCAGACTTTTTAAATCTAGTCCACTTCTTAACCTGATGGATCGATATCCGATCCATCTTGTCAGATCTGCTTATTAAAGAATAAAAAAGATCTGTTGCAAGAAAAAAGACTGTAGATAAACATATCGGTGTGCTTAAATTATTAGACTCTTACGATAGGCTCCAACAAGTTTAGGAGAGTATTATGAAACGTCTTGTCTTACGTCTGCTCTTTGTTTACTTCTTACCGTTAACAATCCTGCTGATGCCTGCTTCTGTAGCCTACTTGAAGTCGCTCCACCCTTCTGCACTAGCTACGTTTCAAAGCACGACTCAGATCAAATTTGTACAAGAAAACCCCGTTGTCAATGAAGGTAACCAGATCACAGTCATGGTGAGTGATATGAATGGTCAAGCACTTTCAGGGGTTACTTTTGAATCGGGCAGTCCTGAGATAGCAAGTGTAGACCCATCAACTGGAGTAGTTATGGGTGTAGCTCAAGGCTTTGCTACAGTAACTGCAAGAATGGGTGGCAACTCTGTATCAACTTTCGTAACCGTTGCAAGAGTCTCTTCCAGTCAAGGTGCGCAGGTTACGGGTGAAACTGTAGTCGATTCAGAAGGTGCTATATACTTGAGCGATCCAACTACAAATGTGATCTTTCGCAAAAACTCTCCAACCGCAGATACAGAGGTTTTTGCAGGCCAGTCGGGCAAGGCTGGCATGGTAAATGGAGCGCGTTCTGCGTCACTGTTTTCTGGCCCAATAGGTGTTGGTGTTGACAACAGGGCACAGGGCGGGGTCTTCATAGCCGACGCCCTTAACCACAGTGTCAGAAAGATAGATTTCAACGATCAAGTTTCAACTCTGGTCGGTTCTGGCTCACCCGGCGTTAACTCAAATGATGTAACCACTTTTGACCAAGCTGCTTTTCGTGGCCCCAGAGGAATAGCAGTAGATTCTAATGGCCTCATCTATATAGCAGACACAGAAAATCACGCTATCTATTCTCTAAACACATCTACTAGAGAAGTAAAATTACTTGCTGGACAACCTGGTGTGAGCGGCAGGAGTAATGGGAAAGGGCGTTCAGCAACATTTAGCCGTCCTTCCGCTATCTCTATAAAGAAATCGACAGGTGGTTTTGGCACAGGTGGCGTTGGTGGCCTGCTCATTGCAGATACAGGAAATAACCGCATAAGGTTTGTCACTTTTGACGGCCAAACTTCTACAGTTGGAAACCTCAACACAACAGCATCCACACCGAGCCGCATAAGAGCAAACAATGATAGTGGTGATGATGATGATGATGATTTTGATGATGGTGGTGGCAGCGATAGCAACGATGATGGTGATGGTGCAGATGATGATGGTGATGGAATAGACAATGTGGACGACGATGGAAACTTCGTTTTTGATGATCCAGATTCAATAGAAACAGACGAAAATGGAAATGTCTACATTGCAGACGATACAGGCGTAAAAATTATTACCCAAGTAGGTGACAAAAATAGACTCATTTCACTAGCGCAACCAAGAGTCAGTTTTAGCCAAGTAGCCGGCATTGAAGTCAAAGGTACTCAGGTCTTTGTAATAGACTCTGGTGAGTCTCAAAACAGGAGATTTAAGGTAGTTACTGTTGGAGCACCGGAAATTTTGGGTCTTAGCCAGACCTCGGACAGACTTGAAGGCGGGGCTACAGTAACCATCACAGGAAGAAACTTTTCTCCTGAAAGTATGGTCTTCCTTGGAGATAGTGAAGTAACGCGCATTAGAATAGAGAGTGCAACAAAGATTCAGATCAAAGTTCCAGCACAAAAAGCACCTGGAAAAAGAACTCTCTCTGTTCAAACTAGAGGAGGGGTGGCACAAATCCCATTCACTATTGTCTCTAAACCTCTTTCTGAAATTTCGGAAGGGGAGATTACCACCATCGCAGGAGGCGTGCCTTTTATTGGCGATGGAGGAAAAGCACTTGGCGCAATACTTAACCGCCCTACTTCCATTGCCATAGATGGTACAGGTCAGCTTTTCATTGCTGATGGTTTCAATCGTCGTATACGCAGAGTAGACTCAAACGAAAATAGCCGCCTGATTACAACGGTTGTTGGAGATGGAACTCCTGAATTTGGTGGTGACGACGGGCCTGCAATTGGAGCAGGAATAGACTTTGTCACTAGCATTGCATTCGATTCTGTAGGCAATCTCTTTATTGCAGATCAGCCTAGTGCACGTGTAAGACGAGTTGATGCACAGACAGGAATTATTACAACATTTGCTGGAAATGGTATACAGGCTTCAACTGGCGATAATGGATTGGCAACAGAAGCAAGCATTGTTCCAGAAGGAATTGCACTCGATTCTGCAGGCAATCTCTTTATCTCTGAGTCTGAAAGTAACCGCATAAGAAGAGTAGATGTCAGCACAGGTATAATCAGAACGATTGCTGGAGATGGTACAGCCGGTTTTGCAGGTGATGGAGGTGCTGCAAGTTCGGCAAAATTCAATAGGCCAACAAACTTAGCCTTTGACTCCGATGACAACTTAATAGTTGTAGACACTGGCAATCATCGTATCAGACAGATCTCAAAAGCTCTGACTATTACTACCATTGTAGGTAATGGACGAGCCGACTTTTCTGGTGATGGTGGTCTTGCAACCATGGCAAGCCTCAGAGATCCATCTGCTGTAGCTTTTGACTCTTTTGGAAATCTGCTGATAGCAGATACTGGCAATGCAAGACTTCGTAGAGTAAGCATGTCTACAAAAACTATCACCACAATAGCAGGTAATGGCATGAGAGGCTTTAATGGTGAAAATACTCGTGCTCTCGACACGGCTATTAGTCCTGTAAGTCTTGCAGTAACTGGAATGGGCAGAATATTGTTTGCCGATGATGTAAACAACAGGATTCGTGGCATCGATGTTAGAGCTGATCGGGTGATGACGGTTGTTGGAACTGATGGGGCTGAGATAGTCGGTGATGGTGCTCCTGCTGTTGACGCAAGACTTGAGCTTCCTAGCGGCATGGCATTCGATCAAGCAGGCAATCTCTTCGTAGCCGATACAGGAAACAACCGAATACGACGGGTTGATATTCAGACAGGAAGGATAGAGACATTAGCTGGAAATGGTCGCCCTGGTATGGATGAACCCGGTTCTGCACGCAACACAAGTGTCACTGCCCCACTCGATGTGACGGCTGATGGTTCAGGTAATTTCTACATAACCAACATGATGGGGCGTCGCGTGCGTCGCGTCACTGGCCAGAATGGTATGGTGACAAATTTTGCAGGCTCTGACAGGCTTGGCTTTGGTGGTGATGGTGCTCAAGCTATAAATGCAACCTTTAATGGTGCAGAACGGTTAGCTATTGATAGTGATGGTAATGTCTATATTGCAGACAATAGGAATTTTAGAGTTCGCAGAGTAGACATTCGAACAGGTATCATCACAACTTTTGCAGGAAATGGTATGCCAGGATTTAGCGGTGATGGTGGTTCAGCAGACAGGGCTAGTTTCACTGGCCCACTCAATTTAGCATTTGATAGATCAGGAAATCTTTTGATAGCTGACTCTGGTAACAACCGAGTTAGAGTAGTCGATAGTCGTACACGCACTGTCAGAACCATAGCTGGAAATGGTTCTGAAATGTCTAAAGGCGATGGTGGACAAGCTACACAAGCAGCAGTTGAAAGACCCACAGCAGTCTTTGCTGATGAAGCTGGAAACATATTCATTGCAGAATTTACCAGAGTTAGAAGAGTTGCTCCAAACGGCATCATCACAACTGTTGCTGGTGGAGGTACAGTTGGCTACAGTGGTGATAATGGTCCAGCAACGAGTGCCAATATGTTTGGCCCTTCTGAAATTGCTCTAGATCGCAGTGGAAACCTTTTCATAGCCGATACTTTCAACAACGCTATTCGTGTTATCAAAGCAGTCAATAGACCCAGTGCAACAACAGACTTTCGCTTGAACATAGACCCTGCTATTCAAACACTTCAAGCAGGTAGCTCAACCAACTTCCGAATAGCTGCTCAAACAGTTGGGAGTTTCAATCAGCCTATCAATTTGAGTGCCAGAGTTGTTTCACAAACTGATCGAATATCGGTCAACTTCTCACAGCCAAGTTTCAATCCTTCTGGCAGCGCAACTATGACCGTAAGGGCAGATGCTTCTCTACGTCCATCAGTAGTAACTATTATTGTTACTGGCACTGCAGGAAATATTGTCAGAACTCAAGCTGTCACGCTCTCAATTGTTGCTGGCAACAGCGTAGACTTTTCACTTGCCGTAAATCCACCTTCACAAACTATTAGAAGTGGTTCTTCTGCAGAATTTACTGTAGGTGTAAGCTCTTCTGGGGGTACTCGCCAGTCAGCAACTTTGGCTGCTGTTGTCACTCCAAACAATCTTCGTACAAGCTTTTCGCAAACGACTATAGCTTTTGGAGAAAGTACCAAACTGATGGTAGAAGTGCCACCAAACACTTCTTCTTCTAGCTTCACAATACGTGTGCTTGCTACTGTTGGGCAGACCGTCCGTTCACAAACTGTTGCACTTGCCATAATTGGTAACTCGGCTCCAGTCTTCTCAGCAATAGATGACCAGACAGTAGGAGTGGGAACAGTGTCTACACTTCCTGTTTCTGCAACAGATCCAGACGGAAATACGGGATTGAGACTCTCTGTAGTTTCTGCCCCTGCTTATGTATCACTAACAGATAATGGTAATGGTTCAGGCTCTTTGCAGATCGCTCCAACACCAGCACAGATGCAGAGTGGAAGAGTCACTCTACAAGCTACTGATCCAGCAGGACTTACAGCACAAGTGGCTTTCAATGTGACTGTACAACAGCCATCAGTTGTCATTACAAATGCTACTTTTAGTAGACCAATCCTCACAATTACAGGTTCAGGATTTGGTTCATCGGATGTGAGAGTAGGTGTTAATGGATCAGATGTAACTAGCCTTGTACAGAATCAGACTAATACATCAATAACTGTGAGAGGCAATAGAAATAGATTAGGTATCAAGAAAGGTCAAAACCGGGTAGTTGTGAGTGCTGGAGGTGTTGTCTCTAACACATTTACTTTCAATTTCTAAGCGAATTTCCAGAAGGGAAGTTGATAAAGAGATTTGGAGAAATCCAAATCTCTTTATCTCTGCTACTTTTTCAAATACCTCTCACACCAATCAATTATGCGCTTCATAAAGTCTGCTTGATGGGCACGTTCCGTTACACCGTGACCTTCTCTTGGATAGACAACAAATTCAACAGGTACGCCTTTCCATTTCAGTGCTGTGTAAAGCTCCTGTCCTTGACTGACTGGTACACGAGGGTCTCGCTCTCCATGGAGAATAAGTGTGGGTGTCTGTGCATTTTTTATATGCTTGATGGGCGATCTATCCCAGTAGAGATCAAAGTTGTCATAAGGGTCACAAGTCCAATGTACCAGAGACTCTTCTTTATAGTTGTCTGCTGTTCCTACTTTGCTAACACGATTTGCTCCACCCATCCAGGCAATAGCAAGCTTAAATCTTTGGCTATGTTTTGTTGCAGCCCATCCAGCAGCATAACCACCATAGCTTCCTCCACCAAGTCCAACACGCTCTGCATCTACTATCCCTTCTTTAACAAGATGATCGATACCGGCTAAAGCGTCATCAAACTCTTTGCCCATCATGTCGCCTTGATCAGCTTCAGCAAAAGCTACACCCCGGCCAGTGCTCCCTCGATAGTTTGGTAGCAACACTGCTATGCCGCGTGCTGCAAGCATCTGTCCCCAACGAGAGTAAGAGCCATACCAACCATTGGTGTCAGCAGCTTCTGGGCCGCCGTGATACTGCAAAAGTAATGGATAACGCTTACCTTTCTCATAACCAACAGGTTTTATAAGAACGCCTTCGATGTCGAGGCCATCATAAGCTTTCCACTTTACTACTTCTTGTTCGGCTAGTTTCAGCCCTTCAAGTTGTGGATTGAAACGTGTTAAGCGAGCTACTTTTCCTGCTTCAAGCTCTCCAAACCAGACTTCATTTGGATGTTGAGTTGTGTTAGCAACAAGAGCGATTTTACCATTTGAGCTAATGCTAAAACTTGAATGAATTATTGGCTGAGTCAAAAGAGGATCAATCTTTTTTGTTGCTAGGTCTATTTTGCGTAAGACTGTAGCTTGACGCTCAATTGCTCCGAAAATGATCTTTTTATCTTTCCACTCTATAGCAGTGGCTGTGCCTTCGTAGTTTGGGGTTAGATTTTCGGGTCTACCTCCATTTGTAGAAACAACAAAGATGCTTCCAGCTTGTGGGTCGCTCAGCTTTGTTGCTCCTAGCCAGGCTATCACCTTTGCATCTGGTGACCATCGTGGTGATTCGAGCTTTCCTTCGGTCTCTGTAAGAAGTTTGGGTTCGCTACCTTGTTGATCAACCAAGTAAAGCCTGCTCTGCATATACTGGTCATCAATCTTTGGGGTTCGACTTGCTGCAATAACAAGTTGTTTACTATCAGGTGACCAATCATATTCCCAAACACTCATATCGGCTTTTGTCACTACCCAACTCTTCCTTGAAGCAATGTCGATAGCATAAAGCCTTTTCTGCTTGTACTCACTATCAAAGACCTTCCAGTCACGCCCTTCTTTTTCCTGCTGCTCTTGCTCTTTCGAGCGTGGATCGGTCATTATGAAAGCAATGGTCTTTCCATCGGGTGACCAAGAAAAAGATTCTACAAACGATTCAGCACTAGTCAGGCATTGGGCTTCACCTCCATCTGCATTTATCAGATATACTTGCGCTTTTTCGCTGCTGTCACGAGTTGAGATAAATGCAATAGTCTTTCCATCGGGTGACCATCTTGCCGAACGGTCTGTCTTTTCACTATATGTAAATCTAGAAGGTGTACTACTATCTACTGCCATCATCCAGACTTCTGTATAGTCACTGCCGGGTTTGTCACTGCTACTTCGAGGTCGATTGGAATGAAACAGTATCTTCTTGCCGTCTGGTGAGATCTGTACATCTGTGACTGTTTTGATACCAAGTATAAGATCGGGAGTTATAAGCTTCTCTTGGGCAGACACGGAAAAAACTGCCAGAAAGAGAGCGAGAATGATTGCTGAAATCTTTCTGTTTCTGTTCATTTTTCTTCCTTAGAGTTGTTGAAATTACGTTGTTATTAAACTTTTTTCTAGAAAGTCGATAGTGCGTGCTCTGGCAACCTCTGCACTCTCTGGATGATAATCGGCACGAGCTTCACAGCTAAATCCATGACCAGCATTATAGATGTAGACCTCGGCACTTGGAAAACTTGCCTTTATCTTTTCTATGTCGGAAGGTGGAATGTAGTCATCCTTCTCTCCAAAATGGAGCATTAACGGACATTTTGGCTTCTCTTCAAGTAGTTGAACTATCTGCCCTCCATAGTAGCTAACCGATGCTGCAACAGATAGTCTGCATGCAGACAACCAAGCAAGTGACCCTCCCCAACAGTAGCCAACAGTAGCAACTTTGCCATATTTTCTAAGATAGTCTATGGCTGCTTTTAGATCAGTTGCAGGTCTGTCCCATCCTAACTCAACTCGCATTTTGCGCCCATTAGCCACTCCTTCTGGAGTATAATCTAGTTCTACATGACGCTCCAACCTATCAAAAAGTGAAGGTGCTGCTACAGCAAAACCTTCTTTAGCAAAACCTTCAGCAACCGCTCTTATGTGGGCGTTGACTCCAAAGATCTCCTGTATAACTACCAACCCACCCTTTATCTCTGTTTCGGGAATTGTGCTGTAACAGTCGAGCCGATGGCCATCATCAGCGACCAATTCTACCCATTGACCCATTTTAGCCTCCAGATTTTTTTATTATTAAACTATTAAGAAGAAGCCAATTATACGACACCAACAGAGGCTTCTCTAGAGATGGCTTGCTTTTGTGCAAGATTGCTGGAACAGTTTTCATAACACAGAGCCTCTATGTTATAGTTCTGATAATTTTGTTTTATTGATGGAATCCATACATGTTAGTCTCTTTGGTGATACCAGCATACAATGAAGAAGCACGGTTAGGCTCTAGCCTTGAGCGCGTAGCTAGTTATCTTGCTTCAAGACCTTACAAGAGTGAAACCATAGTTGTAGACGATGGTTCGAAAGACCATACCGCAAAAATTGTAGCCGAATATTTTCTAAAGTTTGAATCTCAAGGACTTTCACTCAGACTCTTGAAAAATCCTGGCAACCGAGGCAAAGGTTACAGCATTCGCAACGGTGTACTCAACGCTTCGGGTGATGTGGTGCTCTTTACAGACGCAGATCTTTCTGCACCAATAACTGAGATAGATAGACTGATCGAGCCAATAGTTGAAGATCGTTTTGACCTGGTCTTTGGGTCGCGTGGTTTGGAGACTTCTGTGATCTCAACCCACCAATCGATCTTTCGTGAAACAGCCGGACGTACTTTTAACCTAATGATGCGGATTTTGACAGGGTTAAATTTCAAAGATACACAATGTGGATTCAAGGCTTTCAACAGAAAACGCTGCAAAAGTGTCTTTGAGCTTCAACGCATAAATGGTTTTGGCTTTGATGTTGAGGTTCTCTATATTGCCAAAAAACATAAACTACGACTGTTAGAAATGCCAGTAACTTGGGGACACGTTGAAGGTTCAAAAGTAGGTATAGCAACAGGGGCAAAAACCTTCGTTGACCTTGCCACAGTGCGTTGGCACGACATCTGTGGCAGGTATAGCTTTCGAGCGATAGCATCAAAGACTGCAGTTGTGAGCACTCACCAGAGATAGACCCTTAGCCGACGATGCCAAAAATAGAAGTTCTTTCCGATATACTTTCAAATAAAATAGCTGCAGGTGAAGTAGTAGAACGTCCTTCATCAGTAGTAAAAGAGTTGATAGAAAACTCGTTAGATGCTGGCGCAAGTCGCATCAAAATAGAGATAGAGGCTGGTGGTAAAAAACTCATACGCATAACAGACAATGGTGAAGGGATGGAACGCGAAGACGCTACCCTTGCCTTTCATCGTCACGCTACCAGTAAGCTCAAATCAATTGACGACCTTGAGAATATAAATACCTTTGGATTTCGTGGCGAAGCTCTTCCTTCAATAGCTTCTGTTTCTCGTGTGCGTCTGAGAACCAAAACGGCTGCAGAGCTTGAAGGAACGGAAGTTGAAATAGAAGGTGGTAGGATAATTAGTGTTAGAGATATGGCTTGGCCAGGTGGTACAGAATTTGAAGTCAAAGATATCTTCTTTAATATTCCTGCAAGACATAAATTCTTAAAAAGTGATTCAACAGAAAATCTTCACATAACAAGCCTGGTCACACACTATGCACTTGCAAACCCACACATAAGCTTTGTATTTGTAAACAACGGCAGAGAAAATATTTCTGTAACTCCAGTCAATTCACTTCGTGAGCGCGCTTATCAGCTATTTGGAGACGATTTTATTGAACGTCTTGTAGAGATAGAATATAAAGATGAAGTGGTTACTTCAGTTAGAGGTTTTGTCTCAAAGCCTCAAGAAGAGAGGGCTTCTCGCGATTCACAGTATCTGTTTGTAAATAACCGCTTTGTACGTGATCGGGTAATAAATCGTGCGGTGACTGAAGCCTACAAGAACATACTTCCCACAGGCTCTTATCCAGTAGTGATGCTGATGATCGATATACCTAGCGAGGAAGTGGATGTAAATGCCCACCCGGCAAAACTGGAGGTACGGTTTCATCATCCATACTCAGTGCATAAAGCTGTCTCAAATGCTATTAGAGCAGCTCTGACAAAAGAAAAGCCTTTTGCAGAATTCCCAACTTCTAACCTTCCAGACACTTCTTCTACCCATTTTGCATCTTCTACTAGAAGTATTGAAACTGACATCCAGCAACAGAACACCAACGTGGCTCCTATAAATCCAAGGGTAAATTTTGAGCTAGAAAGAAATGATTGGAAGAACAGCTTTCCAGAAATCCCAACCTACAAACCAAGACTAGTTGATGTATCAGACCCTTTTGACAATTCTCAAAAAACAGAGACCGCAAATAGAGCAGAGGTAGAAAGTAGTAGTGTAGAAACCGAAGATCCTTTTCAAATAGCTCTCGATTTCACTACTGATCCTGAATACAAAGAACAAGTATCGGATAGTCTAGTCTGTCCATCTAAAAATATCTTCAAAGAGATAAATAATGGTGAACGCCTGCCAGGATTGGAAAAGATTGTTCCTTTAGGTCAATTGAGAGACAGTTTCATAGTTGCTATTGATAGTCAGGGTTTAATGCTTATTGACCAGCACGTTGCACACGAACGAATTCTTTTTGAATACCACTTGAAGAGAGTCAAATCAAAAGATATAGAACAGCAGCATTTTCTGATCCCTGAAACTATAGACCTGACGCCAAGCCAAGCTGTAGCTTATGACATAGTTGCTCAAGAGCTTTCAAACAACGGTTTTGAAGTGATGCGCCTTTCAGGCAGAACTGTAGCTATAAAATCTGCTCCTGCAATGCTCTCTGCAAAAGATGCAAGAAGACTCTTTCTTGAGCTTGTATCGATAGCAGAGAAAGAGAAGAGATCGCTTTCTCTAGAAGATTTTCAAAGAGAGATATCTGCTAGCCTTGCCTGTCACGCTGCAATAAAAATTAACATGGCGTTAACAAAAGAGAAGATGCAGTGGTTGATAGATGAACTGATGAAAACAGAGACTCCCACAAACTGCCCTCACGGTCGCCCAATTATCCTTCGCTTCTCAATGAAAGAGATTGAAAAGGGATTTAAGAGAATATAAGTTATAGATTCCTGCGATTTGAAAACCCGGCAATTGATTGCGGGGATGAAAAATCGCACTAGCGGTAACCATCTACTATAAACAGACATTGATAAATAGTTGCAAATAGTGATATTTATATGAAATATGGAGACCAAGAATACAAGAGACAGTGTTTACAGCATCGCATATCATTTGGTATGGGTAACTAAATATCGGCAAAGTGTTTTGACGCATGAGATGCAAAATGGTCTGAAAGAAATTCTAAACCTGAGCATAGTTTTGAAATAATGGGGATTGAAGCAATGCCGGATCATGTTCACTGTTTCATTAATGCTGCGCCTAAATATGCACCATCAGATATTGTTAAGATCTTAAAAGGAGTATCAGCACGGCGGATGTTTCAACGCTACCCAACGCTGAAAATAAAGGGCATTTGTGGCATGCGAGCAGCTATATAGGGACAGCAGGAAATGTTTCAGCAGAAACAATAAAATGTTACATAGACCAACAGTGGGAACGTGGCTCAATAATGCAAAAAGCGTTCAAATACAGATCAGCGTCAACCTAAGGAATCCCCGTTTTTCAAAACGGGGAGGATGTCAATGCTGCAATTCCAGAAAAAGTAGCACTTAACTTTATGAAAGATTGGCCAATAGGGATCTTTGACTCAGGCGTGGGTGGATTAACTGTCTATCGTGCAGTCAAAAAACTCCTTCCAAATGAAAAGATAATCTATCTTGGGGATACTGCAAGAATCCCCTATGGCACACGCTCGCCTTCTACTGTCAAACGTTATGCACATCAAGATGCAGCATTTTTGATCAAATATAGTGTCAAAATGCTCGTCATAGCTTGCAATACTATTTCGTCTGTTGCTATAGAATCTCTTAAGCTGGCTTTTTCAGTTCCTATACTTGGTGTCATAGAACCAGGTGCAAAACGTGCTGCCAGCATTACAAGAAATGGACGTGTTGGAGTGATTGCTACAGAGGCAACTGTAGAAAGCGATGCTTACAAAATAGCTATCAAAGCTTGTCAACCAGAAATAGATGTCTTTTCACAAGCTTGCCCTCTCTTCGTCCCTCTTGCTGAAGAAGGCTGGAGTAGCCACCACGTAACAAAACTTGTTGCACAAGAGTACCTTAAACCTTTGATAGATCAGAAAATAGATACTCTTGTACTGGGTTGTACACACTATCCAATCCTTAGAAATATTATTCAAGAAATAGTTGGTAAAAATGTCACTCTTCTAGACTCTGGGGAATGTGTGGCAGCCGAAGTAGTAGACCTTTTGCAGCAGCAAAAAGCTTTTGCTTCTAGCAAAAATGGTGATGACCTCTTCTATGTAACAGACTCTGGCAAAAGGTTTCGCCGTACTGCAGAACTTTTTCTAGGAGAAGAGTTGAAAAACTTGACTGCTGTAGACATTTGGCAAACAGATACAACTGCAAATGTGCTAGGAAGTCTCGATATGTTGACAGAACTGTCTGACATACACTGAAAATTTCTAAAGCGGCAATAGCTGCAAACTTTAAATACTGTAGAGAAGGTTATGTTTAATACAATGAAGTATGTTCGCTCTAATGGACGAGCCAATAATGCACTAAGACCTGTAAAAATTAGCCCTGGCTTTACTAAACACGCAGAAGGTTCAGTGCTCATAGAGTTTGGTGAAACTCGCGTGATCTGTACGGCCAGCGTAGAAGAGCGCGTTCCTCCACACCTCAAAAACAAAGGTCTCGGATGGATAACCGCAGAGTATGGAATGCTTCCACGCTCGACCGAAACCAGAACTACAAGAGAGGTTCGCAATGGCCCATCAGGAAGAACTCACGAAATACAAAGACTGATAGGTAGAAGTCTACGCGCAGTTATTGAAATGGAAAGGCTGGGAGAGAGAACCATCTATCTCGACTGCGACGTTATTCAAGCTGATGGTGGAACTCGCACAGCAGCTATTACTGGTTCGTTTGTTGCCCTTGTTCTTGCTCTTCGTAGAATGAAAGAGCGTAAAATGATAGACACTATACCTGTTAGAGATTTTGTTGCTGCTGTTAGTGTTGGGGTCGTTTACGGACACGTTATGCTCGACCTTGAATATATTGAAGATTCAAAAGCCGAAGTCGATATGAATATAGTTCGAACAGGCTCTGGAAAGTTTATAGAAGTACAAGGAACAGCAGAGTCAAACCCGTTCTCTCAAGAACAAATGACCGAAATGATCTCTTCCGCCAATCGCGGTATAGAACAACTTGTTGGTTTACAACGCCAAATACTTGGTAATTTACGCTAGAGATATGACTATGCGCAATCTAACACAAAATATTGCTACTGTTTTGACTATCTTCTTTCTCTCAATACTCGTTCAGGCACAATCTATAGGAAAGCTACCTGCACAAGAAAATAGTCCTCCACCACAAGAATCAACAACTGAGCAAAAGTCAACCGAATACAAAGACCCAGATGGAAAGTATGAGCTGCAACTACCTCCCAACTGGAAAGCTGTTAGCTATCAGGATGGTGTTGGTAAACAGCGCATAGATATCATCTACCGTGACCGTAGTCTTGGACTGCTCAAGATCTCTCAGGAGAACTTCGAGTCTACAGATATAGATAGTTTTATTCGTAACGAAATAGAACAGAATCTACGCTTTCGCCCTGGCTATGTCTACAACAACACCGAGCGTTTTGTAGGTTCGGGTGGTCGTGGTGCACTCCTTGAATATGACTTTTCTTTAGCAGGAAAACCGAAAAAAGGTAGGCATTACTACATCAAGGGTAAGGATGGTGCATCGAGTTGGATTCTACGCTTTAGTGGAAATCGCGAAGTTCTAGGCCCACTTCGCCACGACACCGACTCAATAGCGCGTAGCTTCAAGCCACTTTAATGGCTGTTTTGCCACTACGCAGACTTTAACAAATTCAATATCAGGAGTTGATTTATGTCTAAGAGTTTGCTTCAAAGAGAGATCTCAAAAAGACCAGATAAGGTCAGATTTACTGGCCGCATCCTCTTTCTTACCGAAGACCCAGAGCTGATCAAAAGACAGTTGAACGCAGAAGACCTTGCCTGGGATGAGTCGATGAAGCTTCGCGACAACATAAGTACCGATGAGATAACCCCTGCATACATATGCTACTACTTTGATGACACTCTTGGAGATTTTCCATATCTCGGCTTGAAGGCTGGAGATGAGTTTCCATTGGTGAGAGGATCTGTTAGAAAAGGTGGTTTTGTAGCTTCTGTCTCTGGTAAACGTCGTGGTAAGGGTTCGAGCCGTGAACAATCGCCTTATGCAGAGATGTGTGCTGGTATTGAAGTTGTCATTGCAGAAAATATCGAACGTATATACAACCAGAACTGCCAAAATCTTGGCATACTCACATCAACAAACTTCCAACTCATAGAGAAGATCCGCAGTGGAGAAGAGATTCCTCTGTCAGAATTTACTGCAGGAACAGATGAGATAACGCGCCAGATAATTGAATATGGTGGACTGTTCAATTTCAATGTTGCACGCCTTCAAGGCAAAGCTTCTGTTCCAGAGATCACTACAGAGAAACGGCCAATGACTGTTGCAGAGAAGATATTTGCAAGACATTTTGTTGTAGACCTTTCCAAAGATGTTGTTGGCGTGGAAGCTGTTAAATCTGGTGATGCTGGCTTTGTCAGAACAGATATCAGATTTTCACACGAATATGTCACACCAATGTCTGCTATCTTTTTTCAACAGTATGTTGGAGCAGACGAGCGCGTCAACGACCCAACCTCTATCTACTTCTTCCGTGACCACTTAACTTTCCTTGATGAGACAATGCCAGCCGAGCGCAAAGCTACAGGTCTTCTAGATGTTGCAAATCAACTCAAAATCAAACAGGAAGTCTTTGCTAAAGAGCAGGGTATTACACTGCACGGCGAATTGACAGACCGCAAAGGCTCAGAAGCTATCTGTCACAGCAAAATCTTGCAGTCTTACGCTCTGCCAGGTCAGTTGATCATAGGCTCGGATTCTCACACTCCACACTCAGGTGCTATAGGCTGCATAGCTTTCGGTGTTGGTACAACAGACATATTTAACTCTTGGATTACCAAAGATGTAAGAGTCAAAGTGCCAGAATCGATCAAAGTAGTAGTACGTGGCCACAAACCAGAAAATGTTACAGCTAAAGATTTTATGCTAGCTATTCTTCGAGAACCTTATGTAAAGAATGGTGAAGCTATAGGCAAGATTGTCGAATACTGTGGCGAAGCTGTAGAAGCTTTGAATATAGACGAGCGTGCCACCATGACAAATATGGCGGCTGAAGTGGGTGCTTTTACCGGCATTGTTGCACCAGATGAAAAGGCTGTTGAATACTTGATGCAAAGACGTGCGATGTCTCGCGAAGAGGCAGAAAAGTATTGCGAAGGTCTCTACTCAGACCCTGACGCTCACTATGTACACGTGATCGAGATCGATGCTTCAGCACTCAAGCCAATGATAGCCCTTCCTGGAGATCCTGGTAATGGTATCTTCATCGATGAGTTGGGCGGTGAAGTCAAAATTGACATTGCATATGGTGGTTCTTGTACTGGTGGCAAAGCGGAAGATATGGATATGTATGCAGAAGTCTTCAGACAAGCAGTACTTGAAGGCAAACGAGTTCATCCAGATGTTCGCTGCTTTATACAGTTTGGCTCTCAAGAAGTGCGCGACTACTGCATAGAAAAAGGCTATATGGAGATATTTCAAAAAGTCGGCGTTCATATGATCGAGCCTAGTTGTGGAGCCTGTATCAATGCTGGACCAGGTGTTAGCACGCTCAAACAGCAAGTAACCATTAGTGCTATAAATCGCAACTTCCCAGGTCGTAGTGGGCCAGGCCAGATGTATCTTGCTAGCCCGTACACGGTGGCTGCTTCTGCTATTGAAGGTAAAATTGCTGAATACACGCCTGCTGTTTTGGCAAATGCTTAAAAGCTAAAAATCCGCACTAAATATGTCTCCTAGCTATGGAAGCTCAGAAGCTAGGAGATATATTCCTTTGGAGAAAAAGCAAAAATTTTTTCTTGCGCCATAGGCGCAAGTCAAAAGGGTAAAGTACGAAAGGTTACAGTAGTAATTAAAGAGTTCGCGACAACACTACTACCCGGAAACCGATACTGTAGTTAGCGTTGTACCATTGATCACGAGGAGCAGAGCGGCAGAAGCTACTGCTGTCGCCCCATGAACCGCCCCGAACTATATGCTTGCTTGCGTCACCGCCTGTTACCCAGACAGAACTATCTCTTGGTGCACCCTCATAATCATCGTGCCAAACATC
>JAEUQL010000170.1 GCA_016789295.1 Blastocatellia bacterium
ATCTGCTGTTCGTTGTAAAATGGCTCACTTTTTCCTGTGGCAGCTTCTACTTTGAAAAACTCTCGCAAGCCGCTTTGAGGGTTGACTTTGAAATGGAGATAATGCTTGCCATCAGCAAGCCAAGTTGTTTGTGAGAAGTTACCAGAGAAGTTTATACGCTTTTGAGGATCATAAATGTCATCCAGCGTAAGAAGTCTTCCCTGAGCACGACTGACAGTTACAAATATAAGAATCGCAAATATGACTGCACATGCTCGGCGAATATGCACCTTCAGCCTCCTATGAACTTTTATAAAGTGATTAAATGTTCTGATTTTGAGTAATTTACAAGAATAAACAGGATAGCCCAAAAAATGAAGAGCTTTTTGATGAAGAGCTTAAGAAAACCTGAGTTCGAGATAATTAAAAGCGAGTAACAGGTCACAAAGTCAAAGAGATAGAGTCAAAATGAACAAGTTTGTCACGAAAAGTATAAGAGACTAAAGCAGCAAATAAGGTTAAACAAGAAATTAGGCAAACAACGATGACGAGAATGCTCAATCTGAGAAATATTCTTAAACTGGTCGTTGACAGTCTCAATGATAGCGCGTTTACGTAAGTAAATCTTATCGATGAGAGGTAAAAGTTTATTTTCCATGTTAGTTCTTAATTTCCAGCAGTTAAGCGTGCTCCCAGTATTTGACCTTGGTCATTTAACACTAAGTGAAGCTTGAAGCCATAAAACCAATCTACCGATGTTTTTTCCCTCTTAGCACAGCCTTCAAAGACCTTATTAGAGTGGATTCTAGACTTATGACATACTTTAGTACTAGTAGAATCTATAACAATTACCAAACCTCGTCTCTAGATAACTAGCCAAAACTAATAACGCTCTGTAACTCTACAAACCTTTTGTAACTTACCAATTTTGGAAATGCCCAAATTAAATGTTTCATTACTGTATAGTAGTCCTTAAATGTTCTGTATCCTGATTAATGAAACCATACCATTAACGTCATTATTTCACTCATTCTTAACCGACTTTCTCTGTTTTCTCCTCTTTCTAACAACCTTTTATTTAATTGCTTTTCATACACCAAACAAAAGTCGTCTATATTGCTAAATATTGCTATTATTTCCATACTAAAAGCCCTTTTGTTGTTTGTAGTTCTCTTTTTTATTATCTACTTTTCAACAAAGAGCTTCTATTCCTTTTTTCTTATCTCGAATTCATGTACAATAACTATCAGTAGACCTTAATTACACGGGATGATTCTGCATATAATAACGAAACGGCTATATATACAGATATTTTCTGTATATATATTGTTATCCCTTTCGTAAACTATTACCCAGGATGGAAAAATGAGCACAAGACAAATTCATGTTTTTATCAGCCACTCATGGACATATTCTGACCACTACGACAAGCTAGCTTCTTGGATATTTCAAGAAGCCTGGTCCTTTGGTCAAGCATCCTTAGATTTTAGGAACTACTCAGTACCCAAAAACGATCCTATTCATAATGCAAAAACGGACAAAGAGCTAAAGGATGCGATTTACAAACAAATCGCGTTATCCCATGTCATCGTGATTCCAACGGGAATGTATGCTTCTTACAGCAAATGGATCAAAAAAGAGGTTGAGGGTGCTATCGAATATTCAAAGCCAATCTTGTCTGTTACCCCTTGGGATCAAGATAAGGAATCCAGCATCGTGACTGAAAATGCAGACAAAAACGTCGGATGGAATAAACAGCCACTTATAAATGCCATTTGGGAGCTTTACTACGAAAGAAATAAGTAGAAAATGGAAACTGAACTAAATCTTCTGCGGCAGAGCAAAGAAGCTTATGGCAGCGAATTCGAGAAACATCTCTTTGAGCAATACAAGCTCTATGTCGAGATGGCTGATCGAATAAGCGCAAGACGAATGCTAGCTAATTCATTCTTTGTTGGTGTTCACACCGTGCTGATTACGGCCTTCACAGTCTTGCTAAAGGAAAAAGTCCTACAGCCAACCTTGCTTGGGCTCACGCCGTTTATCGCGGTAATTCTGCTTTGTTTTGTGTGGTGGCGTGTAGTTCACTCATATCGGCAACTCAATTCAGGGAAATTCAAGGTTGTTCATGAACTTGAGCAAATGTTGCCAGTTGCGCCATATGATGCGGAGTGGGTGGCACTAGGGGCGGGCAAAGACAGGAAAAAGTATCTGCCGCTTACACATGTTGAGAACTGGGTTCCAGTTTGCTTTGGCTTTTTGTATGTTCTCCTTGCAGCCACCTTGTACTTCAAGGACTAACAAATCATTCCAGCGGACTGCCTACGGCAGCCGATGAATTCAAACGTTGGGCCTCTCCAGGCAACGACAATGCTGCGGCGTTTATAGTTCGTAATAGGAGATCCAAATTATGCCAAAAACTGTGACTGTACTTCGCGTGTTTGTTGCATCACCCGGGGATGTAAAGGAAGAGCGAAATCTGCTAGAAAAAGTCGTTCAAGAGATCAACCTGCTGTGGCGCGATCAGTTGGGGATCACCCTAGAATTGGTCAAGTGGGAAACACACGTGATTCCGGCCATATCCGTGGATGCACAGGCCGCGATTAATGAACAAATCAGAGATGATTATGACATTTTCGTCGGTATTCTCTGGACCCGATTTGGAACTCCCACAGGCCGTGCTACTTCTGGCACTGAGGAGGAGTTTAACAGAGCATATGCAAAATGGAAGGCCAACCCGAATGACGTTCGTGTAATGATGTATTTCAAGGGTGCTCCGATTTCGCCTGATCAAATCGACCCAGAGCAATTGGCCCGCGTCCATACCTTCCGCAAGAGTCTGCGGGAAAAGGGTGTTTTCGATTACATGTATACGAGCCTTGATGAATTCCGGGAGCTCTTGCGAGTACACTTAAGCCATCAAATCCAGAATTGGATCAAGCCAGCGACCAGTGACCCGAGCGACCAACAGGGATCAACAGCCAAGTCTACAGTAACCGAACTCACGCCACCCACTGCTGGAGCCGAGGACGAAGAAGGCTTCATCGACCTCATTGAAAGGACTCTTAATGAATCTGCCAGAGCAAGCGAGGTCGTTCAACACCTCGGACAAGCTTTGTCAAACCTGATCAAGACACTCGAAGAAGCCACTAACGAGATCAACACGGCCACTGGCGACGACCGTGCTAGACTCGCGACATATAAAAGGGGCACCAACCGTGTTGCAGATGTCATGGCTGACTTCTCCGCAAGGATGAAAACCGAGTTGCCCATTTTGAGAGATGCACTCTACGGTGCTCTTGATGCATATGGACGGACAATATCATTGATTCCAGATTTCCAATCCTCGGGCGGGAATGTGGAATTGCTGAATCGAGCCCTCCAGACGACCACTGCCCTGAAAGCTGCAATGCTGCCGAGCCAACAAGGCATTAGAAGGCTGCGAGAAACTATTTCGGGTCTACCAAAGGTCACACTCCAATTCAATCGGGCAAAGCGCGAGATACTGGAAGTCTTGGATGCTTATCTTGAGACCGTGGACAGAGCACTTAATGTCACCCCCGAGATCGAGATGAGCATCAGAAGTATCCTCGCGTCTTCTGAAAGCCAATCCGGTCCCCAGGAGGAACTCGGATCACCATCGAAATCATGAGCGGCCCAACAACCGCTTGCACTCGACTTGGCCTGAAGCGCGACCAACGGGAGCGCGAAGGCCAAGCGAATGAACCCGAACGTTAGAAATCCACAGCACTTCGCACAAACAGACTGACAGAAATTCTTCTAATTCGATGAGTACATATGCTCGGCAATAATAAGGGAGTGCTGCCTTTTATCGGATTCTTCTTCTCTAGGCTTTATCTACGTCAACTTCTCGGCTGTAAACATCTGAGAAGTTCACCTTGCACTAATAAACGTTTTGGTGAGTACGATACAAAAATACAAAAAGGCTTGATATGTAGAACTAAGTTCTATATCTTCGAAGACGAAGAGTTGGAAACTCTTGTTAGTGACGGCAAATATATAGAGGTGAAAAACGATGAGCAAAGCTAAGAGTTATAAAAGCAATGTGAAAGCCGCTATTGACGAGACAGCGAGCGATCTTTACGATGTAGGTTTGATTGACAAGAAAACAATGCGTCATTTTGATGGGTCTTGCCTTACATACGTTCACGAGTTTACAGGGGAAGAAATTAAGGCATTGTGCGAGCGTGAAGAGGTGAACCAAAGCGTTTTCGCTCTTTACCTGAACGTGTTGTCCAAGGACTCTGTCAGTCAGTGGGAGCGAGGCGAGAAACACCCCTCTGGAACAACGCTTAAGCTTCTAGCTCTTATTGAAAAGAAAGGCTTATCGCCTATTGCCTGATAAGTAGCTAGGCTGGCGGCGAGTAGAGAAAGGGAAGCACACAAATGACCGCAATAACATTCAGTCCACTTAAAAACTTGCTCTATCTCACCTCGGCGTAAAATTTGAGCAATCAGAACTATTTTTTGATTGTGGTTTATGTCAAAGATAAGTCGATATTTACCGACCCGCCGACGAAAACATCTTTTCCCAAAGGCATTTTTCCCCCAGTACCTTTCTATGAAGAACGAATGCGCGTTTTTGAGACCTTGCAGGGAGACGCAATCGACGACATCGAAAACATAGACGTTGAGTTCATCGCCGCTTCACGCACTAGCAAAGACAGCACCATTTCCTGTTCTTCTTTTTCCGACTGATTGACATCCTCCCGGTTTTGAAAAAGGGGGACTGCTTAGATCGACGCTGAAACAGTACGCTTGATATCCAAAGGAACTCTCAGTTGAGAAGATTCGCCTTTCAACATCTCAGCCAACACCAAGCTTCCAGATGCAGAATCCGCCTGCAAGAGATTGATTCCTCTTGCCAGAATATTCTTTGCAGCATTTAACATCTGCTCTACTTTCTTTGATTGCTGGTAGCTGCTGAGCTTACATTAGATAGTTGATTGTCTTGCCACAAAGTTTGTAAGCTTTTCTTCTCTCTTGCAGTCCTGCATTGTACAACTCTCTGCAAGTATCGAGCGTGTTGCTCACTGCATCACTTACTTTTAATTTGTAAGCTTTTCTCACATATCTACTCTTTGCACGTATGGCTTAATTAACTCAAGCACTGTGCCACCAACAAGTTCATATTTGACCTGCAGCAAAGCTCAATTTTGAACCCAATGCTTAACTCTTTATTTATATAGGTTTTCCGTTTACCAACCAACAGTGGCTTTCATCCTCGGCCAAACCTTTGGCCCAGGTCTTCTGCCGAAGAGTGATAAACAAGGTAGTCCAAAAAATGAAGAGATTAAGAAAATCTTTTTATTTCCGTCTTTTTGCTTATACTAGAAATTTTTGATGGCAAATAGAGAAAGCTACGCTAGACTGAGATCTTTAATCTTTCTACTCACTCTTGGTAAGGACGCTAACTAGCATGACTCTTAGAAAGCAGTATGTCTCATTAATTACAGTCTCATTTTTATTATTGTTTAGCACTGGTTGCATAGCATTTCTCCCTATTGGTAAAAAGGAGAGGTCTGAAAAACAGGAGGAGGTTATTGCTGTCGAACAAAGTAACAATTCTTTTCAAGGAGAGTTTAGGGAAGAAGAGGCTATGAGGTTACTTTACGGCAACTACGATACAGAACAGAGCCAATCCAAATGGCAACCTGACAGAAAAAAGATTGATGACCTTGGTTTTTATAATGGAGATGAGCCTTTCTATGCGACTGCTATCTTAAATGACACTTTTAGTGAAAATGGTAAAGAACGAAGAGTTTTAATTACACAAAGTGTACCTAAAAATCATGACTGTCATGCTTGTGCACCTCTTATTGGCGGCGCATTTTTTACAAAAGTGGGCGACATCTGGCAACTCGATAGTGAAGAAAAATATATAGGTACTTATGGATCTTCTGGTCAACCTCCAGATTTTGATATAGAGCAGATAGGGCCAAACAAACATGCCATTATCACAGAACTCAATTTCCTTCATATGGGGATCGCAACTTCGTCACTCGCTTTGCTAGTCGAAGACAAAGGCCGTATTAATGAAGTATTGCTATTTTCGGAGTTAGCTAGTAACAATGAAGGGGCAGGGTGCGAAGACTACGACGAAGACGAAAATAGCCTCAAAACAGCACCAAAGTGCTTCAGCTACGAGTCGGACTATGATTTTGAACCTGGCCAAAATCCCGATTTTTATGACCTGAAGATTAAACGAACAGGGACTATGCAAGACAATGAAGGGAAAGTAAAACCTGTAAATGAAACTTTTGTCTACAGATTCTTAAATGGAAAATACGAAGAAGTAAAGAAGTAGCTACTTAAACTCTACTCCATCATAGATATCTTTCAGATAAAGATTAGAGTTGATAGCTTCAAGCTTTATAAAAGACTCTGCTGTGTCAAAACGCTTCCATCTTCCATCCTCTTCTTTTATATAGTGTGTCAAATGTGGCTCATCTTGACTTATCAGCAGATATTCTTTCACACTTCCTATAGCTTTGTATGCTTCAAACTTTGCTCCCTTGTCTACTTTCTCTGTCTGTGGTGATAACACTTCCACTATCACTACTGGATTGACCAAAACATCTATTCCTCCTATGTTCTCAAACTCTGCTTTACCACACACTACACTTGCATCTGGATATCTGTATGGTGGTAATGTCGGTGTCTTGATTGGAGATTCACCAGTTAGCACACGACAAATACTATTTCTTGTCTGCACAAAGAGCAAGCCGTGTATATTAGAAGTAATCAAAGAGTGAGCTTGACTGCCACCGCTCATACATACAATGTCACCATCCCAATATTCATAACGAGCATCTCCTACTAGTTCCAATGCAAAATATTCTTCCAATGTGTAGTAATGTTTGGGATAACTTGACACAAAACCTCCTACAAATACTTCTATAAACTACACTTCAGTGTCTATAATAGGATTTTTGGATCTGGTAAAGAAGTGACCTGAGTTGATCGACAGAACCCTTCAACTCATTAAGAAACACCTTATCTGGATATTGCCCACTACCTATATCAGCAATAATAATCTGAAGCAGCATCGACGCATCTTGAGAGAGTTGTAAAAGACTAGAATAGTGCTCACGCTTCGTTTCTAAAGGTGGCTCTAGCCGTGAAGTCTCTGGCTCTATCAACTCTGACACCTCTGTAAATTCTGACACTTCATCTACCCTACTGACAAGATCAGGCTCTGATTCTGGTAGCTGGATAAAAGGTTCTTCAACCGTGTCTTCAGGAAAAAGCCACTTGTTTTGCCAATCATTTCCTGTAAATTCAAGTATTATTCTTGGAATGTTATCATCTCCAACCACAGCATCCTTGACAATTGCTGGAGATTCAAACTGCTCATCAGCAGTCTTCAGAATGAGAAATTCACCTATCGGAACCTGATTTACACAAAATACACGAGCACCATTTCTCATAACTAGATCGGTAACCGTGTGCTCAATACTTATAAGCTGCCCTTCATAATCAAGAAGTTCAAGCTTTACAT
>JAEUQL010000171.1 GCA_016789295.1 Blastocatellia bacterium
CCCCACTGTATGGCAAAACTCCAGAGTCCATAGCCAAAGTGGTATGCTGCAGCACCAATTCCGAGAAAGTAGAAGGCTAAAATAATAGGCTGTGACAGATCGTTTTGCACTATCACAAATGGAGTGTTGACTGGGTCGTAGACGTGTTCATCAACAGAGAGATGGTTGCCAATCCCCCAGAAACCAAACCTCAAAGAGGCTACGTGCAGGCCAATAAACAGCACAAGGAAAATACCTGCAACTCTTTGAAAAAAGTACATCCAGTTACGAGCATAGAAGTAGTTGTTCACATTGTTACGCATTGTGTAAGCAATGTACACACCAAGTGCTGCGTGGAAGAGAATTGGTAGCCCTATAAAAAACACTTCTGCTATCAGTAGAAGTGGGCCTGGCAGTAGATCCCGCAAGGATTTGACCGCTTCATTAAAAGCTTCAGGACCGTTGATAACCTTGAAGTTTGTGTAGAGATGTTCAATCAGAAAAGCTCCTATCGGAACAATTCCAGACAAGGAATGGAGCCTACGTAGGAGAAAAATGTTTGACATCTTTATGCTCATATATCTTTATCCTTAAATGCTCCCTGTGTGCAGAGAGCTTGCTGCTAATTTTCAAACTTTAGTAAGGAGAGGTGGGATCTTTTACTTGAGAGGAATCAATGTAGAGATAAGATTTCGTCCTTTACTAACCACCCTCCCGATAACAGCCCAAGCCTGATGATGGCTGGGCTAGATGACGGTGAAGATAACAGGCAAGCCAAACTACCAACACGCATCTCTGTTGTTAGCATAAGAGCTTGATTGTCTTCATCTTCGCTCGGATTATATATTTGGCAAGTCGGAAAAATCAAACCAGACAGCCTAGTGTTTGAGTAAAAACTCCTCAAAATAAGTCTCTTGCAAAACTGCACCATTCAAACATAGAATCAGTTCTTTTATGCAGTCTTTTGCTTCCTAATTAGTTTTCAACTGCTTAATCAAACATCTCAAATGGAGGATTGATGTCTGAAACAGAAACCTATCGACGCTCTTCAGAACTTTTTCATCGTGCCCAAAACTACATTCCTGGTGGAGTGAACAGCCCCGTAAGAGCCTTCAGAGCAGTGGGAGGAGAACCACTCTTCATAGCTCGCGCTTCTGGTGCAGAGATTACTGATGCTGATGGCAACAACTACATCGACTACATAGGTTCCTGGGGTCCCATGATACTGGGACACGCACACCCAGAAGTAATTTCAGCCATAAAAGAAGCAGCAGAGCGAGGCACATCATATGGTGCTCCTACAGAACTTGAAGTTGAAATTGCCCAAGAAATCTCTGCATCTGTACCTTCTGTAGAGAAAGTAAGGCTGACAAGCTCTGGAACTGAAGCAACTATGAGTGCTATAAGACTTGCTAGAGGGTTCACAGGTCGAGACCGCATAGTCAAATTTGTAGGTTGCTACCATGGTCACGGTGACTCTTTGCTAGTCAAAGCTGGTTCTGGAGTTGCAACATTCGGCCTACCAGACTCACCAGGAGTCCCCGCCGATCTAGCAAAAAATACCTTAACTATAAACTTTAATGACTTTGCAGCACTAGAAGAGGTTTTTGATCAAGTTGGGAAAGAAATAGCAGCCATAATTGTTGAACCGGTTGTTGGAAACATGGGATGCGTACTGCCAAAACCAGGGTATCTAGAAAAGCTGAGAGAAGTAACAGCCAAAGCAGGTTCATTGCTTATATTTGATGAAGTGATGACAGGATTTCGGCTCAGCCGTGGTGGAGCACAGCAGATCTATGACATAAAACCAGACCTAACCTGTCTTGGAAAGATAATTGGTGGAGGGCTTCCTGTAGGGGCATTTGGTGGTTGTAAAGATGTGATGAATATGCTAGCTCCAGTAGGTCCAGTCTATCAAGCAGGAACCCTTTCTGGAAATCCACTTGCCGTCACAGCAGGTCTTGCAACACTACGACTACTCAAAGATGAATCTATCTATTCTCAAGTAGAAAAAGCAACAAAAACTTTGGTAGATGGCCTGCTTGAAGCAGCCAAAGAAGAAGGGATCAGTGTAACAGCCAACAGAGCAGGCTCTATGTTTACACTCTTCTTTACTGATAAAGAGGTTACAGACTGGGAGAGTGCAAAAAGTAGTGATACTGCAAAGTTTGCAAAGTTTTTCCACAAGATGCTTGCCGAAGGAGTTTATCTACCACCTTCACAGTTTGAAGCCGGTTTTTTGGGTATCGCCCACACCGAAAAGATAATAGAACAAACTCTAACGGCTGCACGAAAAGCCTTTAAGCATCTAACATGAAAACTACTTCTCTATTTAAGCTTTTCAGCAGAGCAGTATCTCTACTGCTCCTGCTGCTACTTATCAATCAACAAACATTTGCCTGGTCAAAGCGTGGACATGTGATAATTACTAGGACAGCCGTTAAGTTGTTAATAGATGATCAAAATGTCTCAAAAGATTTGAAAAAAATTCTTCTAGAAGGGCTTGGAAACGAGGAAACAGCAGAAAAGAAACTGAAATCTCTTAAAGATTTTGCTGTCTTCACTAGTGAATCCTTTACTCTTGAACCTGGACTGGATCTCTATTCTTTCCGACCTGATGAACTAGCCAATGTCAATTCTGCTGTACCTTCTTTCAATTCAGACGAAAGCAAGATGCACTACATAGATCTAGAGCTTTTCAATCCAGATCCAAAGAAAAGGATATTTCTTATAGACGGTTCTGCAAAGGTTAAACCATCTTACATACCCCGCAACAAAAAAGACAAGCGGTATTTAGAAGCAGGTTTTGTTACTTTTAGGACGGAGGAATGTTATAAACAGCTTGTTCGATCCTTTAATAAGGCTACAACAAACGAAGAGATATTTCTTTGGCTTGGCTATCTCTCACACTACCTTAGCGATAGTTACCAACCATACCATTCAACTATAGACTACCGTGGAATAGATTGCCCTGGGAACAGAGAAAGAAAATATAACTTCCATTTCCATATGGAAAGCACGCTCTTTAATGACAAAAGACCAGAAGGTCAACAGTTGAGGGAAGATTTTTGGAAAGAGTTTGAAACTAAACTCAATACCTCAGCCACTCTCATAAAAAAGCAGAAGAAGATAGACCCATATCTACAAGTCCAACATGCTCTACTATCTGGTTATGATTATCTACCAATGCTTTGCAGAGCTGGAGATGCAGCTTTTGAAAAAGGGGATTTCAACCCAGACGCCTGGTTTGGCTACAGTGAGAAAGTAAATGGTAGAGAGATGACGGTTCTGCAGTTGAAAGCTGCAAGAATGGCTGAAGCGACCCTAGTACTCAAGACTATTATTCTGCAGGCTTGGCAACAATCAGGTAAACAGAGGTCAAAAAGGTAAAACTTTTTCCGACTTTTTTTGATGGCTCTTCTTCTAAGCTTACAAAACAGCAGCAAGAAAGGCTGAGGGCAGACCTTAAAGCCCCTTTTGAGAGCAGATGTCGGAAGCCATATTGCAATCTTGGAGCGACTCTTTCGTGGAGCTTAGCGACAACGAAATAATTGAACGAACACTCAACGGCGAACCAGAAGCCTTCAATCTTCTTATACGGCGCTGGGAACGCCAGATCTATAATCTGGCCTTTCGAATGCTTGGAAAAGAAGAAGATGCACACGATATATGTCAGGAAACTTTCTTCTCTGCGTATAGACATCTCAGCAAGTTTCGTGGTGATGCAAAGTTTTCATCTTGGATCTATCGCATAGCTCTTAACTGTTGCCATACACATCTGCGAAGCCGCTCAGGAACAAATCTATCTCTTGAGCAACAGTATGAAGACCTTGGCTACGAGCCAACCACTACAGTCGAAAGTATCAACGAAACCATGCAGCGAGGTCAGGTAGCTGGACTTGTAAAGAAAGCTCTTATGGGACTTCCTCCCGATATGCGCGAAGTCATCATAATGAAAGAGTATCAGGATATGAAATTTCATGAGATAGCAGATGTGCTAGGTATTCCCATCAGCACAGTTAAAACAAGGCTCTATACCGGTCTTAACCAAATGAAACAACGACTTGGCTATCTCAAAGCAGCTTTGTAAATATAGGCGAGGTATTTATGAATAACCAAGATAACAGAGCAAAAACAGAGTGTGAACGTAAAGAAGATTTGATGGACTATCTCTATGGAGAGTTCTCAGCAGAGCAAGAAAAGTCTTTCAAAAAACATCTACTTGAGTGCATCAGTTGTCAAAAAGAGGTTAATGAGTTTAGAGCTGTCAGCACTAGCCTTAAAGCTTGGCATGTAGAAGGTTCACCAAACGTCTCACTTTCAGAAATTGTAGGCGAGACTGTCAAAAAGCAACTACCAACTGTTGCTACTGCCCGGTCTGTAAGGGAGATCATCTCTGAATTGGTAGCTGCTCTGCCTGCTTGGTTCAGATACAGTTCGGCGTTCGCAGCCGCCTGTTCGCTTCTGCTTGTGCTGATGGCAACTCTAAACACAGAGGTTAGATATGATAAAAATGGCTTTAGTTTTCAAGTAGCACTCTTTTCTAAAGACACTGCAGAAAGCCCAACTCAAATAGATAAGAAGCAAGTTGAGACACTTGCACGTGAAATGATCACTCAGATGGTTGCTGAAAAGCAGGAGCAGATAAAGCAAGAGTTAGAAATTCAGATATCTGCACTTAACAAAGAGCTATCGGAAAAGAATTCAGCACAACTATCTCGTGTGACCCTTGAACTCAAGACTGAACAACGAGAGCGTCTTCAGCGAGCACTTCTGGAGCTAGAACGCCAAAAAAATAAAAAACCATCAGAATTTGAAGATGACCCTTTCAACCTCTGGGGAAGCCTCGACATAAAAACTGGCGACAGAAACACCACTAACAACTAATAAAGAGTTCCGTTGTCACTAGAGGGCAGATCTTGCCCTCTTTTTTAGATCTCAAAATAGTCAAACTCTAATTAGCCTAATATCTATTTCACGATCAACAAAACTCCATTCTTTTGCTGCTCGCATCTTGGCCAAAAGCTTATCAAAAATCTTCTCATTTTCAGGTGTAAACTCGAACCAAGTAAGGAAATCAAACGCTTCACCCAATTCTCGACTTTGGTAGAGACGTCGAGCTATAGCTGCTGAATAGTCTATGCTCATTGCAATGTGTCTCGACTCATCCTCAAAAACTCTTCTTCTTTCATCTTGTGCCATGCCCCACCACTGAGCCGATTTTCGAATCGGAATCAGTGCCGCACAAACCGCTTCTGGACGACCAAGGGTAGCTTGATGTGCGACGAGTTTGTCTACTTCTCTACGTTCTGCATATCTTGTATGAACATTTGTTCCTCGCAGTATCCATTTAGCAGATGCTGAATCGTTTACTGAAATATGAATAGGCTTTACATCCAAATAACCAACATCCGAAAGACCTTCACCTACTATAGTTTCCAAACGGACTACTTTCCATAAACCAGATTGACCACCCAAAAAACTTACTGGATTAATCCCATCTCTCTTCATACTTTCTATCCTTTTCTATAAAGAAATCTATCTATATAGAATCAGAGGAAAGCTACTATTATTCCCTTATTTGCTTAGAACTAGTGTATATCGATACTATCTTTTACAAAATAATAATCTTCACTTAGTGTTAGATTAATCTTATAGTTATAGACAAAGAATAGGCTTTGTAGTTTTGCAATTTTGTGGTACATGTATGAATGCATCTTCATAGGCTATCAGAGAATTATCTACAAGACTTGGTGCTTTATGGAAGACAAGGAAAGAAAACAACTTAAATTTCTTCGCAAGAAAAAAGTCCTATTAATTACATCCCTGCTCTTTTCTCTACTTCTGTGCATCAACTACTCTAGCAAGTATTTTAGACAATCTACAAAAGCTACAGGAAACGAGAAACAACAAAACAGACAACCTATAAAAGTTAAGGATTCTCTCATACAAAGAGCCGAATCCGAAACAGATGCTATACAGTTGGCTTACATGTTTGAACAGGCTTCAAGACAGATAGAAGCCGATCCTCGCGACCCAGTACCATTTTTAGTGAGAGCTGTTGTAGGAGAAAAGCTCTTCCTTATAGATCAAGCCAATCACGATTATAAGAGTTACGGGCTACTATCTGGACAGAGTAGATACCCAAAGGCTAAGCATCCGGTTTCTGAACCCGATGCATATGAAAAGTTGGAGCTGGCCATAGATGGTTATCTTTTGGCTCACTCTTCAAACCAAAGTTCAAATAAAAAAGAGGCTACCTCTTACCTTCATCAAGCAACAAATTTTGCCGAAGAGATTGCACATAACAACGATAGGTTTGGAGTTGATCTAGTCTCTTTCTATTCAACGATTCCTGACACAGTAGCAAAAGAACTTTTGGGCCTGAGACAAAGAAAAAATTTGATTGCAGCAACCGCAGCAATAGAAAACTTTGAAAAAACTATTGAAGAACTTCGGGAACTTGAAGAACTTTTTCAGCAACAAAGTGCAACTATTGAACTTGAATCTATTGCTTATTTGCTAGCAAAATTCCTAATGAAATCTGACAATCAGCGTCAAGAAGCTAGTAAAATCATAGAGACCTATCTTCCAATAACTAAAGCTTCATCTCATAGGCTAAATGAAGCAAAACTTATCTTTCTGAGAGGCGAGATTGCTGTTTACGATGGGGATGAGACTGTATCAATTAATTTCCATAATGAAAGCTTAGAAAAACTTCAAACATTATTACCTACTAACTTTGTTCTCTACCCTCTCTATTCAATTGTGGGCCGACAAGCCAACACTGGTAGTCCAGAAACAGCACTTTTGCAAGGGTTACCGGCACTATCTTTGAGTTTGGGTTTGATGAAAAAGTCAGAAAAGCTTTACAGTGGACTAGCTTCTCTTTTTGCTCAATTTCAAGGACTGGCAGCAGACAATCTAAGATTAGAACATTTGTCTGAAGCTTATCTACATTTAGCAATTAAAATTGCTGAAGAGTCAAGATTGGGTTATGTTCTGGAAGCGCAATGCCTACTTGCTACACTTGAAGCTGTAAGGGGGAAGAGAGACACAGCACTCGAAGCAATGGCAAAGGCTTATGAGTTTGCTGACCCTGATCCAACTGTAGATACACATATTCTCTCTGCTTATAAAGGAAAAGTTTTTGGTCTTCTTGGTGACTATGAAGTTTCTGAAACAGAGTATAGAAAAGCATTTGAAATTATCCAAAAGAAGGGAATAGATAACTTACCAGCAGCTATACAAACAGAACAAGGCTTGGGAGAAGCTCTGTGGATGCAAGGAAAGAAGAGAGAAGCCAAAAAACATTTAGAAGCAGTTAAAAAACGCTTACTCAAAGCAGGTAAAGACTTAAAAGTATTAGAAAAACCAAATCGGCTAATAGGGTTAAACTTCACCAGTAAAACACCTGATCAACTTTTAGCTTCAGAAGCTACAAATAGATAAAGGAGATGATTAAGTTAATCACCCCCTTCACCTTCTTACTTAGTC
>JAEUQL010000172.1:0-270 GCA_016789295.1 Blastocatellia bacterium
ATATTTTATGATGCACTGCGTAAATGCTATCAAGACCTTAGCTTTGACCCTGGCAAAGCCAAAACCCTTCCAAAGCTTGCCGATATCTTTCGTAGTATTGAAGAGCACGAAGTAGCTAAACGTGTAAAAAATGTAGCATCGCGTTGCCGCCCACTCTTTGAGTTTGGCCTATTTCTAGACCTAGCTGAAACCAAAACTGATCTCTACAACCTCATAAAGAAAGGGTTAGTTGTTGATCTAAGCAGACTACATCTTGAAACTTTACAGATG
>JAEUQL010000172.1:280-7177 GCA_016789295.1 Blastocatellia bacterium
CTTCGAAAGATCTACAAAGATATGTTTCATTGGGGAGAGACTAACAAGCTACGGTTTGCAATAGTTTTAGATGAAGCTCACAGATTATCAAAAGATATAACCCTGCCAAAGATAATGAAAGAAGGTCGTAAGTTTGGCATTCTAGTTATTACTGCAAGTCAAGGCTTAGGCGATTTCCATCAAGATGTTGTTGATAATGTAGGAAGCAGAATAATTTTTAGAACAAACTATCCTATCTCAAGAAAGATTGCCAAATCACTAAAAATCAGCAAGAGTATAGATTTAGCAACAGAAATAGAGCAGTTAGATGTTGGATATGCATATGTCAAAACTCCTGAAATGTCTGTTCCACAAAAAGTAAAAATGTTTAATGGTCTATATTAAAGAAAGTGTTGTTTGCAAAACAGATACCTATTCTTTTTTTCTAACTACTCCTTGAGCTGTATAAATAATACCACCCCATAAACCATTTACCATAAGTAGCGTATATGCAATGAAAGAAAATAGAACGGCCCTAGTCTCAACTACTCCAATCTGCTTCAGAAGTAATGCTAATAAATATTCTCTAACGCCAAGCCCATTAGGAAGTGATACCGGAACCATCCTTGCTATATCGACAATGGAAATAAATGCCATCAATAAAGAAAAAGGGATTGTAAGATCTAAAGCATAAGCAACAGTCCAACACGACAGTACCCAAATAACCCTTATTGCAACTGTTGAGATAATGGCTACCAATATCAACTTCTGTTCTGTTCGAAAAAGTTGTAGATGCTCTATTAACCTGCTAATAGCTTCAGCAAAAACTTTTTTACCTAACATAACTTCTATTTTATAAAGCTGTGTAATGACAAACTTCATTATCCGTTGATTGAATATAATTGTTGATAACAATAATCCTACCATCATCATCAGTGCTACTAGATAGTATGTACCTGTGTTGGTAAGATAGTGGCGTCCAAACCAGACTCCTGATAACCCGGCAAGTAGAAGGCCACATAGTCCTGTTAACCTCTCCATCACAAGTGTTGCCAGAACAAAATTTCGATCTTTAGTTACTGCTCCAATGGAAACAAGCCGTGATAGATCTCCACCAACCGCACCTGGGGTAAAAAGGTTGAAAAATAGTGCTACAAGGTAATGCTTGAATAGTTCGAAGTCAGAAAATTTAGGATATTTTACTGCTAGAAGCCATTTCCATCTGAGAGCCATTACCCAAGTCATTAATAAGTTAAGAAGCAGAGCCAAAAGAAGCAGTTTAGGATCAACTTGGCATAATATCTCCCAAGCGTGTGCAATGTCGGTTTTTCTTAAAACCAAGATCAAAGCACCAACTCCAACAGTTATCTGCAGCAAGCCCTTCCATCTACTTTTTAGTAAGAGCTTCCATTTTGTAGTACTAGCACTTATCTTCTCTTGATGTATATATTGATCCAAATTTTAGCTAGTTCCTTAAGGGTGTAGAGAATGTGGCTTGGTCTTACAGTAGACCTTCCTGCGGGACGTGGATAATGCCTGACTCCAATCTCTGTCATTGAAAATTTATGGTAGCGTGATTTGGCAAGTATCTCTGCATCAACAAAAAATTTTTCAGATTCTATATTTACTTTATCAAAAATATCTCTTCTAAATAGCTTAAATGCACAATCAATATCGCGTACACGTATTCTAAAGATTATTCTTACAAGAAGGTTAAAACCCCACGAAAGAAAAAGCCGAGTCAATGGGTCAAATCGATAGATGCGAAAGCCACAAACCATATCATAATCTTCTATTGCTGCAATAAAGTTTTTAACCTCTCGTACATCAAATTGATTGTCAGAGTCAGTATAGAAGATTAGATCAGTTGCTGCACTGGTAAAGCCAGATCGGAGTGCTGCCGCATAACCATAGTTTGTAGGATGATGAATAACACGTATATCTGAATATTTTGCTGCTAAAGCATCGCTTAATTGGCCTGTCCTATCTTTGCTACCATCATTTACAATCGTGACTACAACCTGTTCAAAGTTTAGTGATTTTAGTGCTTCGAGCAGTTTGAGTGCTGCCGTTTCTATATTCTCCTCCTCGTTGTAAGCAGGCAACACTCCAGTTATCGACCGGAATTTCTTCATATTCTCCCCAAACTATAGATATCCAAGACTTTTGAGCCTTTCTCGTACTTCATCGTTATCCTCTTCTGTGAAGTCTGCGTCCGTGGTTCGCATTGATGAACTACCTTCAGTAGCCTGTATTGGATTGGCTCGTAAGAACTCTTCACTGATCATCTCTGTGAGCACTTCACCATCCATATCTTCTGGCACAGGATAGCCTGATAGATAAAGCATTGATGGTGCTACATCGATTATCCTAGCTCGCGAAAGTCTTGTACCTGGCTTTACTCCAGGCCCTGCAGCAATATAGAGGCCATTCATTCTATGATCACCAGAATTGCCATAAACATCAGTAATAAAGTGATTAGATGTTAGGTCTAGTGTCCCCATAGGTTTATATCGCATATCAGAAGGCAGAAAAGATATGTCAGGAGCAGAGTCAACGTGCGGTCCATTGTAGATCTCTTCTCGTCTCCATACTGGGCCAATAATCTTCCCTCCTGTGTCTGGATCGGTCAATCTCTTCAAGCGTTCTACTATATCTTTACAGACACGCTCATACTCCACTCCAGGGCTGACAGATCCATACTGTTCACGTCCTTTCAAATTAATAAATATCTGTCCATAGTTACCTTTTGAGAAAGCTACAGTCTTTGACCAGTCTACATCTTGTAAAGAGAGCATCATTTTGTTAACAAGCTTAAGTATGCTTGAGCGATTGGTCACACCTGCAGCCAGCCTTATTTTTGCAAGCCCTAGCTTCATTGCTGTTCTGTAGCCAAGTTCTGGTGTCAGACCCAAGTTGAAGAAGAGCTTCTTCAGTTGTGTCATTGCACCACTTTTCAATACCAGCAACCCTTCTTGAAGTAGCCATATATTGAAACAGAGAAACTTGTGTATTGGACCAAACCCATGATCCGACCCCATCATTAGAAGTACATCTTTACCAGCCTTTGAGACCATACGCCCAACAGCCTCATCAACACTTTTCCAAAAGTCCATGACACGGTTGTAGTGCTTCTCTATCTCTCGTCTGTTACTCATTGGGTGGGTCTTATCCCATATGTGCCAAAGTTCGTGTTGACATCTATCAGTAGCCCATATGTGTGTGCAGAAGAAGTCCCAAGGATAGTTCTCCATCAAATATTCATTGACTCTTGTCTTGTATTCAAGTTCATCAAACAACTGATCGAGTACTTTGTCTATATTACCTGGAGCATAAACTTCAGTTATGTAGAGTCTATATGGACCAAAGCGTGATTCTATCTCTTGGCGTAGATCTGGTGGATGGGTAAAGTCCTGCTTCCCGCGAGGTGTTAGGAAGTCTGAAACCATCAAACCATTGACAGGCGAAGGTGGGTAAGTAACAGGCATGTTTGTAACTATAACCTTCTTGCCGTGTTCGGAGAATATGTCCCAAACCGCACTGCTATCACGCAGCGTCTGGTTTATCGGAATCTCATTCATTGAGCCATTTCTTCTCAGCAGAAATTCGAGGATTCCGTGCTTGCCAGGATTTTTTCCAGTTACAAGCGAAACCCAAGCTGTTGGAGTAATCGGGGGAATAGTAGTTTCCAGTGCTGCACGTGCACCACTCGATATTATTCTCTCCAGATTTGGCAACCCTATGTCTCGCATTAGTGGATCGAGCAGATCAAAAGTAGTGCCATCAAGACCTATGAAAAGTAGCTTCTGTTTCATATCTTTACTTACTCACGTTCTAGCTTGCTCTAATTAGCTTATATAACCCAGTGCACGCATTCGCTCTTGAATTTCGTCTTGTTCTTGTTCATCAAAAGCATTGTCGTGCTTGCCGTCTTTGTAAGAAGTACCCTGACGGCGAAGTGTGCGTTCACCATTTGCCTCTGGAGTGAAAGCTTCCACCAGTGCCCGCCCATCCATATCTTCTGTTAGCGGTTCATTTATAGCGTAGAGTGCTGTTGGAGCAAGGTCTCTTAAATGTGCATTCTCCAACTTCACATTTTTGCGTATCCCTGCTCCGCTAGCAATGAATATCCCATAAGGCGCGTGCGCTCCAGAAGTTGTATTGCTCTTGAGAAATATCCCTTCTGTGCTCTTTCCTTCCAATGGAACAAGCCGTGGGTCACGAGTAACCACTACTATATCTGGAAGTGTTTCTGTGTATCTGCCACTAAACGCTTCTTCTCTTGTAAGTACCTGTTCAAACACTGGTCTGTTATCTATAGGAGAAGTAAGCTTTTTCAGCCCTGCACGTATCTTCTCACGAAGGTTCAGATAGTCGCTTTCGCTAACAATTCCTTCTGCTTCTCGACCTTTTAGATTTATCCATATGCCGCGATCTTGACCAAAAAATGCTTTTGTCTGTGACCAATCTATCTCTTCAAATACTGCCCGGCTACGTTCTACTTTTTTGTCGAGTGCATTGTCCCAACCTGCTGGTACAGCTACTGCTATCTTGCTCTCTACACGTGCTTTGAGTGCTGCAAACTTCTGTTTGGCCTTCCAAGAAAGTCCATTCTGATAAGAGAGAAGCCCTTCTTGATGCAACCATTCATTGACACGCACTTCATAAAGAGAAGCACAGAAACCGTGATCAGAGCAGACCAAAATAGTCCAATTTTCATCAAGATGTGCTAGCAATTTTCCTACTGCTGCATCGGCACGTTCATACATTTCATGGATAAAGTTTTTGTGTGGACTGTCGGACTTATGTCTGTGGTGGTTACAATCCATATCATCCCAGAAATCGTGTTGAGTGCGATCCAATAATGAGTAGACAATCATCAGGAAATCAAAGTCTGCTGCTAGAAACTTCTCAAAAAGAAAATCTATGGCACGCATTCGTGCATCCATACAAGCTCGAAACTCTGCTGCCCTCTCAAATTTGTTATTATTGCGGCGGGGTTCAATAATGTAGTCGGGAACTTTTGCAAGAAGCTCTTCACGTAAAGTTGTTGGATAGGTAAAGTCAGAGCTGAGTGTTGGAGTAAGCATTCCTGTAACAAGAAAGCCATTGACGGCAACTGTTGGATAGGTAGTCGGAACGTTGAGTACTCCCACTGTACGGTTTCTTTCTGAAAGCAGTTCCCAAATAGTTTTGGTCTGTATGTCGGCTCCACTCATTGCCCGAAAAGCATATTGGCCAGACTCTTTGATAAATGGAGAATAGACACCGTGCATACCTTCAGAAGTGCCAGTAGTGCAACTCGACCAGCCAGGAAAGCTGTTTGGGTGGAGTGTCGAACGCAGTGGCCCGCTCGCACCATCTTCTATCAGTCTCTTCAAGTTTGGTAATCTACCCTCTGCGATCATTGGGTCGATCACATCAAATGTGGCTCCATCAAGCCCTATGATTATTACCTTTTTCTTCATTAACTTCTAAAATTCTCTTCTTTTGACTCTAATAAACTACTGTATATAGCCGAGGCTTCGCAGTTTGTCGGCTACTGCTTCATCCTCAAACATCTCTTCACCTTCGGTGCTTAAAGGCTGGCGATAAGACGTTCCTTTTCGCTCCACAGGGTGTTTAGTACTAAATTCTGGTGTAAATATCTCTGTCAACGCACGCCCATCCATCTCTATTGTAAGAGGCTCGTTCAAATGATAAAGGACTGTAGGAGCAACATCTTTGAGACTTGCACCTTCTACTTTCTGCCCTTGTTTTATGTTCTTTCCACAAGCTATAAACACACCATAAGGTGTATGCTCTCCGGTGTTGTGATTGGAAGGCATCAGATACTTATTTCCTTTGAGTGATCCATTGTAACCAGTGTGATTGATTGCTACTACTAGGTCTGGAGCAAAGTGGCTATAAGGCCCGTTGAAAGCCTCTTGCTGAGTCAGGATGTATCGAAAGACTGGTTCACCATTAGGGAATTTGTGCTCAAGCAACTTTGAACGTATCTGTTCTTTCAGCTCTTCGGCCTCTTCCACAGAGACTATTCCATAAGGCTCTCGCCCTTTGAGGTTTATCCTTATTCCACCGTCTAATGTGTAGTAGGCTCGTGTCTTTGACCAGTCTAGCTTTGCAAAATAGTCTTCGGTGCTAGCCTCCTGAGACTTGAACTTGTTTGTTCCGTAAGCTATCTCTTTTTCAAAAGGCTTGCGTACAGCTTTGTAGACGCTTGCAACTTCGTCAAAGACGCCTATTTTCTTGAGTGCAGATTTAAGGAAAGCCTTTTCGCCACGCTCAACAATGTAGCCTTCATCTAGAAGCCACTTTGGAAGGTCAAAGGCTGCATAGAATGGGCCAAAACCGTGGTCAGAGACTATAAAGACTGTTGTCTCTTGCTCAACCTCGGCTAGTATGGCACCCACTGCTGCATCGAGTTTCTCATAGAGGTCGAGGACAGCCGTTCTCAACTCTTCGGGTTCGTCAGCATGTCTTGGATGGGTCTTATCCCATGCAGCCCACAAGCGGTGTTGCGCTCTATCGGATTCTGTAAATACTGTCCAGAAGAGATCCCAATCATGCTGCTTCATCAGATAGAGCGAAGCTTGCAGCCGTGTGTCGATTGAGCGGAAAAGTTCTTTAGCAATCTCTATCTTCTCTTTGTTGTGTAGATTGACATCTACTATATAGTTTGGAACTGCCTTTTCAAGTTCAGCAGCCAGACTTTCCGGATATGTGTATGGCTGTTCTCCTCCTGGCCACAGCATTCCACAAACAAGAAAACCATTAACTTGCAGAGCGGGGTAAGAGCACGGGTCGTTGATTACTCCAACTTTGCGGCCACGTTCTGAAAGCAGTTCCCAAATAGTCTTGGTCTTGATGTCTAGCGTACTCATCGCTTTCAGCCTGAAGTTGTCTTCACGACGAACT
>JAEUQL010000172.1:7187-7467 GCA_016789295.1 Blastocatellia bacterium
TGGCATAAAGATTCCGTGCTTGCCTTCACTTGTGCCTGTGCTAGCAGATGTCCATCCTGGAAAACTGTTCGGGGTTATCGACGAACGTAGATAACCCGAAGTTCCCTGCTCCATAAGCATTCTCAGATTTGGTAGACGACCTTGAGAGATTAAAAGGTCGATAACTTCGAACGTAGCTCCGTCAAGTCCTATCACTACTGCTTTACTACTCATATCTCCACTCAAGCTGTCAGAGTCAACGCCATTCCGCTAAGCTCTGAAGGGATTGCTACACCAAGCT
>JAEUQL010000173.1 GCA_016789295.1 Blastocatellia bacterium
TTGAAAAGATGCCAAAATTGGCTACCTCTTGCACTGTGCAAGTGACAGATGGAATGGTAGTCACCACGAACAGTCAGGAAGTGCTTGAAGCAAGAAAGGGGATGCTAGACTTCATTTTAGGCAACCATCCACTAGATTGTCCTGTCTGTGACAAGGGAGGACAGTGTGAACTTCAAGACACCGTCTTTGATCATGGGACTGTCTATGCTCATTATCAAGTGAAGAAAAATGATACTCCAGAATGGAGGCTGTCGCCATTTATTGCTTATGATCCACAGAGGTGTGTCAAATGCTACAGGTGCATAAGAATGTGCACTGAAGTGATGGATGTGAATGCTCTTGGCAAGATATTTCGTGGCACACACGAGGTCATAGGCCCTTACGGGATGGACAAAGGCTATTCGCTCGACTGTGAGCAGTGTGGAAACTGTGTAGAGGTATGTCCAGTAGGCGCACTCCTTTCCGTAGATTCGCGCTTCAAATCCAGACCTTGGGACATGAGAGAGACAAACACAACTTGCACCTACTGTGCCGATGGTTGCCAGATGAGGCTTGGGACTCGTGGATCGGAATATGTCAGAGTAGCTTCAAAAGACATGAAAGGGATCAATGGTGAATTTCTCTGTGTCAAAGGTCGTTATGGCTGCTCGTTTATAAGCAGTCCAGAACGCATCACAAAGCCAATGGTCAGGCGCGATGGCCAGTTGAGAGAGGTTTCTTGGGAAGAGGCTCTCAAGTACGCAGCAGCAAGACTGAAAGAGATCATTGCCAGAGATGGCAGCAATGCTGTTGCAGTACTTGGCAGTGCAAGACTTACAAATGAATCAAATTTTACTTTGAGGCGGTTTGCAGAACGTGCAATAGCTACTCCTTACTTTGGACAGCTTTCTGATGTAGAGCTAGATAGGTTTTTTGCTAATCTCACTGCTCCAGTAGCGACTCATGAAGAGGTCAAGAAGGCAAAGACCATATTGATGATAGGTGGTGATCCTACAGAACAGAACCCACTTTCGGGAATGGTGATACGTTATGCAGTACGCAAGAATGAAGCAAAGCTGCTGATGGTGAACTCTCGCCGTACAAAGATTGCAAGAAGACAGGCTGAGCAGTTCCTACACATCAGACCTTATTCAGAGGCTGCGATACTAGCCGCGCTTCTTGAAACCGACACAGCAAAACTTGGCCAGTATGCAGAGCTTGCAAAGGTGAAAGTTGCACAGTTAGAGCAACTGCGACAGACTCTTTCTGAGAGCGACGACCTGGTAATAGTAGTTGGGCCAGAGCTGAGAGGTACTGCACTGGAGGCGGCTGCACAGCTTGCTGGAGTGCTTAACAACGAACGTGCAAGGACGATCAAGTATCTACCACTTCCTCCATACAACAATTCTGTAGGTTCTGTCGATGTGGGTCTCAAGGCCAATGGACATGCTTTGAAGCTCGGTTTTGGTTCACAGATAAAAGCTCTCTATCTTGCTGGAAGTAATCCAGTTGAGCAGTATGGCTCAGAGTGGAGAGACGCTTTGTCAAAGCTGAGTTTCCTTGCGGTTGCAGAACTCTTTATGACAGAGACTGCACAGATGGCCGATGTGGTTTTTCCAGTAAATAGCTTTGCCGAACAGGATGGCACATACACCAACTCTGTTGGGCAAGTTCAGCTTGTAAGGCGTGCTATTGAGGGAAGTGGACAGACACGCCCAGACTGGATGGTTATTAACGCGCTTGCACGCGATATGGGAGCCGATATTGGTGCAAAAGGTTCAGCAGCAGGCATACTTCGTGATATAGCAGCAGAAGTGCCTGGTTATGATGGAATAACTTTTGATCGAATTAAAAAAGAAGGAGCACTACAGACTAAAAGAGCAGTAGTTGCTACAGGTTCAAAAGAGCAACTACTCGAAGCTTTGAGAGCGGCTTGCTCAAAGATTGATACCAGAGTCGATCTCAACTACGAAATTGTAGAACAAGGAACGGGTCTGTTCCGCATTGGCACTATGGCAAAGCACTCACCCGTTATGCACGAAGCTTTTGTAGAGTCAACAGTATCTTTGGAAACTGTAAGTGCTTAAAAATAGTTTCAGATAGACTACTCAAGGTAGTCTATCTGTTTTGCTATACTTTGCTATAGAGTGAAGAGGTTTTCTCTTAATAGAGAATAAATAGAGAAATAGGCCGCAAATGATTGCAAAGTGAACGCTTCTTCTGCATAATCTTCTGCTTTGAGGCTAAGTCGATCAAAAGGCTCCAAAACTTCTGCTGCAAGATTAATTCTCATCTGCAATTCGAAAAGAGCGATACTATGCTGACTACAGATATTCTAATCGAATGGTTAGTTAAGATAGGGGTTGTCTTCTTCATTCTGATGACCGCTATTGCTTATGTTGTGTTGCTTGAAAGGCGTCTGCTTGGGTTTATCCAGATGAGGCTTGGTCCAAACCGTGTAGGCCCATTTGGCCTTCTGCAACCACTTGCCGATGGACTCAAGTTTCTCTTCAAAGAAGACATAGTACCATTAGAAGCCGACAAAGCTTTATATGTTTTGGCTCCAATGATAGCACTTGTTCCAGCTTTAATGACTATTTCGGTCATTCCATTTGGAGACAAGATAGTAATTTTGGGGCGAGAGATTGCACTCCATATTACTTCGGTGAATGTGGGGCTGCTTGTCGTTTTTGCTTTGACAAGCTTGGGAGTCTATGGCATAGCCCTAGCAGGCTGGTCTTCAAACAGTAAATACTCTCTGATGGGTGGCTTGAGGTCTTCAGCACAACTGATAAGTTATGAGCTTGCACTGAGCTTATCTGTAGTTGGAGTGATCATCTTCAGTGGTTCGCTCGACCTTGTAGAAGTAGTCAAGCAGCAGAACAGTTTCTGGCTTGGCTTTATTCCCAAATGGAATATCTTTACCCAACCAATAGGTTTTCTCATCTTTCTGATAGCAGCTATAGCCGAAACCAACAGAGTACCTTTTGACTTGCCAGAAGCAGAGACTGAGCTTGTAGCTGGTTTTCACACCGAATATAGTTCGATGAAGTTTGCAATGTTCTTCATTGCAGAGTATGCCAATATGGTTACAGCATCGTCTATGGCTACACTACTCTTTCTGGGTGGTTGGTATGGGCCTTTCGTGGATAAATTCCCTTTACTTGGCCCAATCTATTTCTCTTTGAAGATACTCTTTTTCCTCTTCCTCTATATATGGTTGCGTGGAACGTTACCAAGGTTTCGCTATGACCAGTTGATGAGGTTTGGTTGGAAGTTTCTGATCCCTGTTGCACTTGCCAATGTTGTTCTTGTAGCAGGGCTGGCACTGCTCATCTACTAATACTTAAGTGCTGGGAGTAAATAATGGAGAAGGTTTTTTTCATAATCATAGCTAGTCTCTCAGTAGCCGCAGCACTGAGTGTGGTTGCACAGCGCAACACGCTCTACAGTGCATTCTCGCTGATCGGCCTTTTTGGCTGTCTTGCTGTTGCATACATAACTCTTCAAGCCCACTTGATTGCAGCAATTCAAGTAATAGTCTATGCCGGAGCCATAATGGTTCTGTTTGTTTTTGTGATCATGTTGCTCAACATTCGTGAAGAAGAGTTACGTGTAGACCGCAATCGGCTCCTGATATTTTCGGTGCCTTTAGGTGGGCTACTTTTTGGTTTGATCTATTTTGGTCTCAAGAACTTTAAGATTGATGAGATCAAAGGTGCACCTGTCGGCACAAGTGAAGCCATCGGTCAAGGGCTGTTTAGCAAATATCTTCTTCCGTTTGAAGTAACGTCGATCCTTATCCTACTAGCCATAGTTGGTTCTGTAGTACTAGCTCGCAGGGAGAAAGATGGAGACATTGAGGATATTGAGGACGACGAGCAAGTAGTAAAAGTGTCAATGGCAGAAAAGTCAAAGGTTGAAGAGACTAAGGAGTAGGTTATGGTACCACTTTCATGGTATTTGATACTGAGTGCTATCCTGTTCACAATAGGTGCTGTAGGTGTGTTCTTAAAGCGCAACGTTATTACAATATTTATGTGTATAGAGTTGATGCTCAATGCTGTTAACTTGACGCTGGTAGCATTTTCGAGTTTCTACAAGCAAGTTTACGGACAGCTTTTTGTTTTTATAGTAATGACAGTTGCGGCTGCAGAAGCTGGTGTTGGACTGGCACTAGTTATCTCGGTCTTTCGCAACCGTGAAACGCTTGATGTTGACAAGTCCAATATTCTCAAACTCTAAAAAGGCCAGCTTGGCCTTACGCCTTCCTAAAAGTGTGGTGTTGCAATGCTAAAGGTTATAGTTTTTGCACCTCTCTTAGGTGCAGCGATACTTGGTCTTTTTGGTAACAAGATGTCCGAAAGGTTGATCGGACTGATTGCATGTTCGTCGGTAGGGGTCTCTGCCATAGCAGCTTTTGTTGCTTTCAGCAAGCTGCTAGGTGTTCAACCAGACTCAGGGGGCGTGCGCCGCATAAGCGAGACACTCTTTACGTGGATAAGTGTTGGCACTTTCCGTGCAGACTTTGGTTTTGTACTCGACCCGTTGTCTGGTGTGATGATCCTCTTTGTCACAGGTGTAGGCTTTTTGATACACATGTTTGCAACGGGCTATATGAGTCACGATCCAGGGTTTTGGAGATTCTTTGCATACATGAATCTGTTTATGTTCATGATGCTGACTCTGGTGCTTGGTGACAATTTCCTGATGATGTTTGTAGGCTGGGAAGGTGTAGGACTCTGCTCCTATCTGTTGATAGGCTATTTCTTCACTTTGCCATCTGCAGGTGATGCAGCCAAAAAAGCCTTTGTGGTAAATAGGATTGGCGATTTTGGTATTGCCTTGGCAATGATGCTCATCTTCTACAAGTTTGGAACTATCAGCTTTATTGACAAAGAAGGTCTAGTAGGAGTCTTTACCAAAGCTGCAACGATGCCAGTTGAAGCTCTCACCTTCTCCAGCCTTTGGGCAGGGGGGTTGACAACAATAGCAATACTGCTCTTCATAGGTGCCACTGGAAAGAGCGCACAGATTCCTCTGTTTGTATGGTTGCCAGACGCAATGGCTGGTCCAACTCCTGTGTCTGCACTCATACATGCTGCAACAATGGTGACAGCCGGTGTCTACATGATTGTGCGTTCGAACGCCATATATGCTAAAGCTCCTATGGCACTCACAATAGTAGCAATCGTAGGTGCGCTCACTGCAATATTTGCCGCGACCATAGGACTTTCACAGTGGGACATCAAGAAAGTGCTTGCTTACTCGACAGTTTCACAGCTTGGCTATATGTTCCTGGCTTGTGGTGCTGGGGCTTTCACGGCAGGATTTTTCCACGTAGTTACTCACGCTTTCTTCAAGGCACTTCTCTTTCTAGGTTCTGGTAGTGTTATACATTCAATGCACCATGAACAGAACATGGCACACATGGGTGGACTAAAGAAGTATTTGAAGATCACTTTTGCAACTATGGGAGTAGGAACTTTGGCCATATCTGGGTTTCCACTTCTTTCAGGATTTTTCAGCAAAGATGAGATTTTGTGGAAAGTAAAAAGTTCACCAATACTTCCAAGTAATCTAGGTTTGATACTTTGGCTAATAGGGCTTGTCACTGCAGCCATCACAGCAATCTATATGACAAGAATGATGGTGATAACCTTCTTTGGTGAAGAGCGGTTCAGAAACAACCACGGCTCTCATGACGGCCATCACGGTGACGATCATCACGATGATCATCACAGCCACGGACATGGCGGCGACCCGCACGAATCACCACTAGTAATGACAGTTCCATTGATGGTTCTGGCGGTGCTGTCAGTAGTGGGTGGTTTTGTAGGTATTCCAGAAGCACTGGCTGAAAAGATTGTGCCACATTCGCTGCACGACTATACACACAGTTTCTATAAGTTCCTTGATCCAATACTCACTCCAATAGCTGCCTCTCCAGGCAACGTGACTGGAGCACTTGCACAGGATCACCATGCCGAATTGATGTCAACTGTCTATTCAACAATAGTGGCACTGCTTGCCATAGCTATAGGATTTTTCCTCTTCAGAGACAAGCCACTGATGACAATGCCAAGACTTCTTGAGCAGAAGTACTATATTGATGAGATCTATGATGCTTTCATAGTGAACCCACTCAAGAGCATATCTACCACTGTTTTGTGGAAGGTAGTCGATGTTGGAATAATAGATGGAATTGTCAATGGACTAGCAAAGTTTGTAGGTTTTACAAGTCGCTTGACACGTGAGTTTCAGTCTGGGTTCACACGCTCTTATGCTGTCTTTATCTTTGTTGGTGCTGTTACGGTTCTGGGCTACTTTGTAGGTTATCTTGTTTTCAATGCGTTGCGTTAAATGAACCCAGTTTGTAAATAGTAGGTTTTAGGAAATAGAATATGGAGCCGATTAAACCTTATCTTTTAACTATAGTTACATTCCTTCCAGTGCTTGGTGTTATAGCCATGGTCTTACGAGACTCGATCATGGGTGAAGATGAAGAATCGACCAAGGGTATTGCTCTTGCTACATCGATTCTCAATTTTCTTATCTCCCTTCCTTTGATAAGTCTATACAATGATCCAGGACTTACTATAAACAAAGTCTGGATAAAGACTATGGCTGTCAACTACCACCTTCAGATAGATGGACTCAGTCTGTGGCTGGTTGTGCTGACAACCTTCCTTGTGCCAATCTCCATTCTTGCCAGTTGGACATCCATAAAGAAGCGGGTACGCGAATACATGATATTTATGCTTCTGTTAGAGACAGGAGTGATAGGCGTATTTCTGGCAATGGATATGATCTTGTTCTATCTCTTCTGGGAAGTAATGCTTGTGCCAATGTACTTCCTGATAGGTGTTTGGGGTGGTGAGAGAAGAGTCTATGCGGCTATAAAGTTTGTAATCTATACAATGATTGGAAGTTTGTTGATGCTTGTTGCAATGATTGGCCTCTATTTAGCACACGGCCAACAGATGGGCGAATATACTTTTGACATTGTCGTGATTACACAGAACCTCAAGCAGTTCAGCTTTCTTAGCACCAGCCAGCAAGTTTGGATGTTTGCAGCATTTGCACTTGCATTTATGATCAAGGTTCCGCTCTTCCCTCTACACACTTGGCTTCCAGATGCACACGTTGAGGCTCCAACAGCAGGCTCGATAATGCTTGCAGGTGTACTGTTGAAGATGGGCACTTACGGCCTTTTTAGATTCAATCTTCCAATGTTTCCTGAAGCCTCTCAAAAGTTTGCCTTTCCAATAATGGTTCTTGCTGTTATAGGAATTATCTATGGTGCTCTGGTAGCAATGGTGCAACCAGATGTAAAGAAACTTGTAGCATATTCTTCTGTAAGCCACTTGGGATTTGTAGTTTTGGGAACATTTGCCTTTACTGAGATAGGGATGCAGGGGGCACTCTATCAGATGCTGAATCACGGCATTTCTACAGGAGCACTTTTTTTGCTGG
>JAEUQL010000174.1 GCA_016789295.1 Blastocatellia bacterium
AAGGTGTTAATTCACTCTTAAACTGCGAATAAGTTTGATCTACTGGTGTTTTTTCTCCTGTTAAAGAAAGGCTCTGTTTTAGGAATGTTCGGTAGTATTGATCCTCGTCACACTTTGCATTGTAGATAAAACGAGCGCACCCCATCCATTGAGATAGGACTAACTTTTGTTCTTCTGTTGGGTGTGCTGCAAACTTGACTCCACAAAGTGACATAATATGCTCTATTGCTTATAATTCCTTTATTTCCAATATGATACTGTAGGAAACTAATAATTGTCTATGGGCAAATTATCTTCTAAAGAATGGCGTGTTGGTCGTACTTGCAAAAACCAGATACATTTGGTTTTTGTTACTAAATACCGTCGAGATGCTTTAACTAATCCTATACTTGTTCGTTTAAGAGAACTTTTTAACGAAATTTGCTTAGGCTTAACAACTGCTTGATTTTAATGGAGAGGATGACCATGTGTTGATTAGTCTTCATCCTAAAATTTCTTTATCTGTTCTTATTGGCAGACTTAAAGGCAAAAGTGCCTATTTCTTACGTAGAGAATTTTGGCCTGAGATAAGAACTAGGCTTTGGGGTGAACACTTTTGGAGTCCTTCTTATATGGCTATTTCTTGTGGCGGCGCACCTCTAGCCATTATCAAGCAATACATCGAGCAACAACGTCGTCCCTCTTAAGCCTTCGGCTTAGGCTCGCTTAACTCGGCTCTAAAGAGCCGAGACTGCGCTCGCAAAGAGGGTTCAAAATTCAGAAGATTTTTTTGGTAGAAAAGAGCAGATCGATACTATTGTTACGCGGCTGCAAAATATGCAAAGTAGCTCTATTGTTAGAGAGAGGCGTATAGGCAAGTCTTCTCTACTCTACCAACTATCTCTGTCAGGAACTCAAAGAACAGATAGCAGGTATTTTTTCTTCTACATCGACCTACAAGAAGCTTCTTGTCACACTGCCCATGGATTTTTAAAAAATATACTTAAAAAACTTGGGGTACAAGGTGACATCATTAAACCCAAAAACTCTTTAAACCTGAACCTTTAGACAAAGACCTGGAAGTTGCAGTTGAAAAGGTTTTAATTAGTGTTGAAGGGTATTTTCATCATATCTGGATTGCAGACTGCACGGAAAAAGAGCGTAGAATCCTAAAAGACCTCGTAATAAAAAAACAGCTTAGCGTGAAGGATGTCAGAGATCAGAATCTTGTAAGAAGCCTCAGACACAAAGAGATAGTAGAGAGAAAAGACGATATCTACTGCTTTGCTATCGAACTTTTCCGGCTATGGATTAAGAAAAATCATATCGACTAATAACAAAATCTATCATCTTATCAAGCTGCCACAAAGTCACAAACTTTCATAAAAGCGGGAGGTTTCTATCTATCCCATTTTCAACTATCAAGAGGCAAAAGTAGTGCATTTTCTGGCAATGTTGGTTAAACCTAAGTGAACTACTTGAAGCACTTTCTGTTTAAGCTAATAGAATGCTTTTAACAAAAAGGGGCGAGAAATGAAATATCAATGTACAGTTACACTTACTAGAAGGTTCTTGTTGAAGTTAGTATTAACCATTATAAGCTCTTTAATTTGTTGTAGTTCAAGTTTTGGACAGACGCCAAACTTTCCTGTAGGAAATCCTACTGGAACTGCAGGAACAGGAAATGCAATAACTGACTCTGACAATTTTTTTATGAGGAATAATATAGCAGGTCTGACAGAAATTCCCCTCAATGAAGAAGAAGAGATAACAAGAGTTAAAACAAAAGCCAACAAAGGTAGCTGGCGATTTAATGGAGAACTACAGCTACTAGCATTTAGGTTTCTGGATAGACCTTCTTTTAACTCAGATGTTGTAGCTAATGGGACTACACTTACTCCAAATTTTGCTGGTGAGATAACCTATACCTCTTCTGATCATCGCTTTGGTTTTGGAATAGGCACTTACCAAATCATAAACTTCAACTATCGTGCACTAACCCCTTCAGAAATTCCACCTTTTGATCAAAATGTTCAAGAAAGCAGGTATGTTAATACAGATATAGTAGTTGCAGGAGCACTAAGAGTACACAAAAAGCTATCTGTTGGACTAGGTATAATTTTTAGTAGAGGGTCTTTGAATGATATTTTTGGATTTAGAAGTTCTCAAAGAGATCCCGAATTTCTATTATTAGAAACCAGTGTTGATGGAGTAGGAGCAACAAGAGCAAACATAGGAATACACTACCGTCCAACCAATTTTTTGAGCTTGGGTATCAACTATAGAAGTAGAAGAAAATACACTCTTCTTGGAGAAAGAACAAATTTAAGCGATGGTAAGTTAATAAACAGAAGCCCTGCTCGAATTAAACTATCAGTGCCATCAATGTTAGAAGCAGGCATAGAGGTGAAGCCTTATCGTAAACTTTTGTTGTCGTGTGACTTCAGATACTATGATTATAGTGTCGGTCAACCTCTCGAAGGTTTTGCTGCTGATATACAATCATTTTTTGGTGGCCTAAAATACTCTTTAACTGACCGTACTACTGCAATGTTTGGTGTTACAACTAGCTGTGCAAATGGTCGTGACGGATGTTTTAGATCCTTTGGAGCAATAGGAACAGGTATATCGGGAGGAGTTGGATATCGTTTTCGCAGTAACAGATCTTTGTCTTTAGCATTTACTGCCTTTCCTGGAACCACTCCAAAAGGCACTTTTGATAGAAATCTTGGACTTTCTCAAGAGCGGGGGTTTCTTTTCAGCATTGGATTTCAAACAAGACAGTGATCTAAACAGCTTGACAGAAAAGACAACATTGGTTTAGGGTTGGTCTTTTCTGTCTTAAGAAAGCTCTTACTTTTTCCCCAAAACTCAGATATTGGGATAGCGATTAGAAGGGTAGGAACGTTCGTAAGCATCGGCAGCTTGTAGCAACCTTGCTTCTTCAAAATGTGGTGCTATCAACTGACAACCTATAGGAAGACCGTCAGAAGTGAAGCCAGAAGGTATGCTTATTCCTGGCACGCCTACTAGGTTGATTGTAACAGTGTATATGTCAGCCAGATACATTGCCAATGGATCGTCTGTCTTTTCGCCAAGCTTAAATGGTGGAACTGGTGCTGTTGGCATAACAATCAAGTCACACGCTTCAAAAGCTTTACGGAAATCTTGCTCAAGAATCGTGCGTATTTTTTGTGCTTTCAAATAGTAAGCATCATAGTATCCTGAAGAGAGCACATAAGTTCCAAGCATTATTCTGCGCTTTACTTCAGAACCAAACCCGTGATCTCTAGTCTTTTTGTACATCTCTTGTAAGGTTTTGGCATCTGCATCCCGAAAACCATACTTAACACCATCATATCTAGCTAAGTTTGAGCTTGCCTCTGCAGTAGCAATGATGTAGTAATCGGCTATTGCATATTCAGAGTGTGGAAGACTAACTTCTACTATCTCTGCACCTAGCGATTCAAAGTTTTTGATAGATTCTTGTATGCGTGCTTTTACCTCTGGGTGAAGCCCTTCAACAAAAGCCTCTTTTGGAACTCCTAGCTTCAAACCTTTAATATCGCCCGTAAGTGCTGCCAGGTAGTCTGGAACTGAAATTTCTGACGATGTTGAATCGTGCCAATCTCTTCCTGCGATGACGCCAAGAACTCGTGCTGAATCTGCTGCATTCTTGCTGATAGGGCCTACCTGGTCGAGTGATGAGCCAAAAGCCACTAGGCCGTAGCGTGAGACTCTCCCATAGGTTGGTTTGAGACCTGTAACTCCACAAAACGATGCAGGCTCTCGCACAGAACCACCCGTGTCTGAACCGAGTGCAACTATGCAAAGGTCAGCAGCAACAGCAGCAGCAGAACCACCACTCGATCCACCTGGAACGTGCTCTAAGTTCCAAGGGTTGCGGACAGAGCCGTATGCAGAATTTTCATTGGATGAACCCATTGCAAACTCATCACAGTTGGCTTTGCCAACAACTACTGCACCGGCTGCTTCTAGCCTCTCAACGACAGTAGCCGAGTAAGGAGGCTTGAAGGTGTCGAGTATCTTTGAAGCACAAGTAGTCCTGACATCTTTTGTACATATGTTATCTTTTATTGCTGTGGGAACGCCAAAAAGTGGAGAGAGTTCTGCACCTGCAGCAAGCTGCTGGTCGAGTTGTCGTGCTCGTTCTAGAGCAGAATCTTTTGTAACTGTCAGATAGACATTCAGATCTGGATTGAGTTTCTCGATCCTGTCAAAAGTGGCCTTACAAACGGCTTCAACTGTGGTCTCACCCGATTTGAGTGCAGAATGAAATTTATCTACTGTCAGTCCAACAAGTTCCATAAGTGTTTTGTGAAGAGACCGGGCAGAGAGCCGATCCTTGTAGAGTCCTTTCTGAAAAATCTCGCAAATACTACAATAGAATCGCTCGACAAAAAACAGAAAACTCCACCCGAAGCTTGTGCCAAAGACTAAGCATCTGGAGTTGTAAAAGTGCAGGGCTACAAGAAACGTTACCTATTTTCAAAAGTAGAGATTGGAGGAGCTATTTTATGATTGTTGCAGCAGTACAGATGAGATCGACTGATAAGGTAGGAGAAAACCTAAGATGTGCAGAAGAGTTGATAAACAAGGCTGCTAGTGTTGGTGCAAAACTGGTCGCACTGCCCGAAAATTTTGCCTATTTGCGCTCTGAGTCTGAAGCTATAGGATACCGTCAAAAGGCTGATGGAGAGCTTTTTCTACGCTTTTCCAAGCTAGCCAAAAAACTTGGTATATACCTCCTTGCTGGAACATTTCCTGAACAGACATCCTCAGAGAAGGTATACAACTCTAGCCTGTTGATATCACCAGATGGGCTACTACTTGCTAAATATCAGAAAATTCATCTTTTTGATGTGGTTTTACCCGACAAAACAGTGCTTGAAGAGTCACGATTTGTAGAGGCTGGTAGTTCTGTAGTGACTGCAAAGGTTGAAGATTTTACTTTAGGTATGACGATCTGCTATGACCTACGCTTTCCCGAACTCTACAGAAAACTTGTAAAACAAGGAGCCAATCTGATAGCTGTTCCTTCAGCTTTTACTCTTCAGACTGGGCGCGATCACTGGGAAGTGCTCTTGAGAGCACGAGCTATAGAGAACCAGACATACATCATCGCTCCTGCACAATATGGTCAACACACACCACACAGAGCTAGTTATGGGCGTTCAATGATCGTTGATCCATGGGGAACAGTTCTTGCTACTGCACCAGATCGCGAGTGCCTGATCACTGCAGAGATAGATGTAGAAAGAGTTCAGCAGTTACGTGCTTTGATGCCGTGTCTTAAACAGACAAAATTTAACTTATAAGACGTTATATACAACTAGCTCAAAAACTACTTAAGCTGGATCTTTTTTGGTAAAAATACAATGTAGTGTCAACAAAGCTATTTAGCAAGATTTTAGAGTGCTTTATAGAAAAACTACTACAGGAATTCCTTAATGATATTAAGGCTATATTTAGTCAGTAATATAGCTTAAGCTATACACTCCTCTTGCTTGGTATCAAATAGAGTCATACCCAAATTTGCAGCAATTAAATTAGCAAAAAAATGGAATTTTAATAAATACATTTTTCTATTTTTCATTTAGAATTCTCATTCTGTAAAATGTAACTCCCCACACCCACAGATCACCGGCTATTGCTAAAGTAAGGTAGAGGCCAAAAATGAGATCTAAACTTCAGATAATATATTTTGAAGACAATCCTCTATATATAGAGCAAGTAAGAAACAGTCTACAAGCAGGTAAAGTAGAGTGTGATCTAGTCTCGGTAGGCAATAAGTCTGATCTGATTAAGGCGATAAAGGATAAGCAATACGATATTATCTTTTCAGACTATCTACTGATTTCAAATAAGACAGAGTCTTTATTGAAAACTATCCAGGCAGTTTCTCCCAACACTCCATTTATTTGTTTTTTTGAAAAGAAAAGTGAAGAGATAGGTATTTTGATGATCAGGACAGGAGTTACAAATTACCTATCGAAAGATAACCTATCTGCTCTACCATCTCTAGTAAAAAGCACAATAGAAGAAACTAGAAATCACACAGAAGAGTTACAACCGTGGGCAGAATCTGTTGTTCTCGACAGTGTAAAGAAGCCTGTAGTAGTGATAGATAAGGGTGGAAAAGTCCTGTTTTTTAACCAATCAGCAGTAAATAGTTTTGGGTATTCAAGAAAAGATATCAACGATATCTCTATTTTACTTCCCAAGTACATAGATGGTGTAGAAAATTTTTCTCTCAGCACGATAAACTTTGGCAATTGTAGTAGTGTTGAAGCTATAGCAATAGATTACCAGCAAAAGAACCTACCCGTTGAAGTTTATATATCAAAAGCAGAATGGGCAAATAGTTCCATTATCACTTTAACTATTGACGATCTTACAAAAAAGAAGAGGCTTGAAAATGACAGCTTTCGCTCACAGCGTCTTGAAAGTATAGGAGTTTTGGCTGGAGGTATTGCACACGATCTGAACAACTTGCTGACTCCCAACTTGATAGCAATCCAGATCTTAAAAAACAGAATAGAGGATAAAAAGCTTCGTTTACTGCTAAATACAATGGAAAGCAGTACAAAGCGCGGTGCAGAGCTTATCAAACAGATACTCTCTTTTGCAAAAGGATTTAGTGACAAAACTTCTGTTGTTCAGATAAAGCATTTGATCTATGAGATAGAAAAATTACTCAAAGAGACTTTTCCAAGATCTATTACCATTCGTGTAGGAGTGGCAAAAAATATAAACCCTGTTTATGGAGATCCTACACAATTACACCAGATTATAATGAACCTAGCAGTTAATGCCCGTGATGCAATGCCAACTGGTGGTATATTGAGTATAACTGCTGGTAATACTATCATTAGTAACCTTAATTCCCAGGAAGATATTTTGCCAGGCAGTTATGTAGAAATAACTGTTTCTGACACAGGCAAAGGAATTTCCAAACAGCTACTTGGTAAAATTTTCGAACCTTTTTTTACTACTAAACAGGAGTACAAAGGTACTGGGCTTGGCCTCTCCACAGCCCTAAGTATAGTGAAAAGTCACAATGGCTTTCTAACAGTAAATAGTGAAGAAGGAAAAGGAACAACTTTTAAGGTTCTTCTACCTATAACTTCTGAAGAAAAGGGAGAGGCAGTAGATATGAAGCAGTCAGTACCTACTGGAAAAGGTCAAACTATTCTTATAGTTGATGATGAAGCAGCAATAAGAGAAATAACAAAAATTTCTCTTGAAGCCTATAACTATACTGTACTAGTGGCAAGAGATGGTATAGAAACATGTGTGTATACGTTGTCCACCGTATATATGTGTTTTACCTGTCACCTGTCACATAGAGCAATCATTCGTACATCGTGAAAGAATCAGAGCACTCCCTGTCACT
>JAEUQL010000175.1 GCA_016789295.1 Blastocatellia bacterium
AATATACCTTCAACGGTTGTGTGAAAAAGAGCCTCGCCTAGCATCACTTTTATACTATTACATTGAATATGGAAAACCCGTTAGACAGAGTAGAGAAGTCATAGCTGCTCTAAAGATAGAGAGTGCAGAGCGTGAACTTCAAGAGGCCAACGAACGTCTTAATCTTCACGTTGAAAACTCTCCTATGGCAATAGTTGAATGGGACAGCAGTTTTCGAGTAACCAGATGGGGAGGACAAGCAGAACAGATATTTGGCTGGAAAGACAAAGAAGTTCTTGGCAAAAAACCCTTAGAATGGAAATTTGTTTACGAAGAAGATCTAGCAGTAAGCAACGTTATTGAAAAGTTTCAGTCCGGTAAAGAAGTCCGCAACATTACTACTCTAAGAAGCTACAAAAAAGATGGGTCTGTAGTCTATTGCGAATGGTACAACTCTATACTCTTTGACAAATCACGCAAACCCCTTTCCCTACTTTCCCTAGTACAAGATATCACAGATCGTAAACGAGCCGAGAAAGAGATATTAGAGCTAAATGCTGAACTTGAACAACGAGTAGCACAACGTACCGCCGAACTTAACTCACTTATTGAAGCTATTCCAGACCTTATTTTCGTCGTCGATTCCGAAAGTCGAGTAACCTACTGCAACGATATATTTGCCAAAGCTATGGGATTTGAAAAGAAGGAAGAGATAATAAACAGATCCCCAACCGACTTTCTTGCTCAAGAACAAGCTGAGCAATTTATAAAGCAGAACCGAGAAATATTTCACTCTACTCAACCAGTTCATAAAAGTGAGGCAGTGATTTTTCCTAATGGAAAACTTTATCATTTAGATACAATTAGAGTACTACTTGTTAATGATCAGCAGCAGGTTTATGCTGTGCTAGGAGCATCTCGCGATATTACCGAGCTTGTGAAGATCAGGCAAGAGTTACAAGCTAGAACTATTCAGTTAGAAATTGCAAACCACGAACTTCAATCATTTAGCTATTCTGCTTCTCACGATCTACGTGCCCCTTTACGTGCAATAGAAGGGTTCAGCACTGCTCTTATAGAAGATTTTCCAGAGAGTTTGAATGAAGAGGCAAGAGACTACTTAAAACGTATACACGAAGCAACAAAGCGGATGAATCAATTGATAGATGCTCTACTTGCACTTTCAAGAGTAGCACGTACAGAGATGATGTTTGAGCATGTAAGCTTGAGTAGAATAGCCGAAGAGGTAGTAGAAGAGCTAAAGCAGCGTGAGCTACAAAGAAGAGTAGAAATAACTATAAAGCCAGATTTGTATGTAGAAGGTGATCCACGCTTACTACGTGTTGCGCTAGAAAATCTTTTTGACAATGCCTGGAAATTCACCTCTAAAAAGAAGTTTACAAAGATAGAATTTAGTACAGCTATTAGTAGTGATGATAAGGTTGTCTACTTTATACGTGATAATGGAGCTGGGTTTGATATGGCGTATGCCGATAAGCTTTTTGGTGAATTTCAAAGATTACATAGTACAAATGAATTTAATGGAACAGGCATAGGGCTAGCTACTGTTAAACGCATTATCAACCGTCATGGTGGACGTGTTTGGGCAGAATCTGAACCAAACGTTGAAACAACCTTCTACTTTACTATAGAGAGCTAAATCTTCTCTCCACCTTGTGGCCCATAGAAAATTACCCAAAGGATCAGATCGTCAGTAAAATTCTCAAATCGGTGAAAGACGCCCGCAGGAACAAAAAGAAAATCTCCTGCAGCAAATCTTTGTCTCTGTCCATCACATAGAAATTCACCGCTTCCCTGCACTACTATATAAACTTCATCTCGTTTGTGTGGTTTTTGTGTGTCAACCACCTGTGGCGAGAATATTTCTACGGAAAGGCTGCCGTGCTCAAATACAACAGCAAACCTTTCACCATCTACTCCAGGTATGTGTGAAAGTGCTTCTGCAAGCGATACTTTATACTTTTTCATAATTTATATATTCACACGTTTCATCATCTCTTCTGGATAGCGCAGTCCTGCTGCAGCATCTTTTGGAAAAACCCTTTTAAGTTTTGCTAAATCTTCTTCATTCAGGCTTATTTCCAATGATGCAATATTCTCTTCGAGGTAGGGACGGTGCTTGGTTCCAGGTATCGGAACTATATCTTTTCCTTGCGCCAATACCCAAGCAAGAGCGATCTGAGAAGCTTTGCACTTTTTCTCTGCAGCTACCTCTTCTACTACTTTTACAAGCTCAAGGTTATGTTTGAAATTATCACCTTGGAATCGTGGGGAATACCTTCTATAGTCTGTAGGATCAAAGTCATCCACAGACTGTATCTGTCCTGTCAAAAAACCCCTTCCAAGGGGACTGTAAGCAACAAAACCAACACCAAGCTCTCTACAAGTAGGTAGAATCTCATCTTCTGGATCTTTGGTCCAAAGTGAATACTCTGTCTGAAGTGCAGATATTGGGTGTATCTTGTGAGCGCGTCTAACAGTCTCTGCTGAAGCTTCGGATAGACCTATGAACCGAACTTTACCTTCTTCTACTAACCGCTTCATCTCACCCACCGTCTCTTCTATAGGTGTTTCTGTGTCAACTCTGTGCTGATAATAAAGATCTATAACTTCAATACCCAAGCGTTTCAGGCTCGCTTCGCATGCAGCACGTACATACTCAGGACGACCGTTGATGGAACGTAGTTTCGGGTTGTCTGGATCTCGTACAATTCCAAACTTTGTAGCAAGTACTACATCCGATCTTCTGTCTTTGATAGCTTGTCCAACAAGTTCTTCGTTAACAAAAGGCCCATACATATCTGCTGTGTCTAGGAAATTGAGACCCAAGTCTAAGGCACGGTGGATGGTTGCTACAGACTCATTATCATTTCGTAAGCCATAGAATTCTGACATTCCCATACATCCAAGCCCTATTGCAGAAACTTTCAAACCGCTTTTACCAAGTTCCCTATATTCCATATTAGTTTCCAGTCATGCTGATTTTTCAGCGAGATTCTAACACTTGTTTTAGTTTACTAACTGCTTTTGATGATTCTTTTTTAATACGACTTTCTATGAAAAGAAAGTCAATTATGTCAAGAAAAGCATTAGGCATTTTATAAACAAATTCACGTTCAAACTTTGTACCTTTTCCTTCTGGAGTAAGGTTGTAGGTGATAGTTCCCCCTCCGCCTCCTTCTACTTCGCCTCTTATTACCCAATACGAAGGAGCACGCCTATCAATAGCAGTCCATATTACCCGACCACGTTTACCAGCAACACAAAAATCTTCTGTAACTCTATCACCTATTTCAAGTGACTTCCCTTTTACTGCATTAACACCCATTGACGAGAGGTGCCACTCAGGCCAGTTGGATGCAGTTGTCACATAGTTGAAAACAACCTCTACAGGTCTGTTAATGAAAGCAGTAGTATAGACTCGTCCCATAAAAAACATTTAGAGTTTATTTATAGTCTCTATCAGAGCCTGCCAAATAATCTCTACATCCTCCTGTTCAGTTCTCCAGTTACAAAAAGCTGCCCGAATTCCTGCTGATCCTTTGTAGACTGTTGGAGTCATAAACACTCGTCCATCATCTCGTAGCTCATCAAGAAAAGTTTTTATCAGATCCACTGTTACATTATCTTTTTCTGCTAAGGTAAAGCAGACAACATTTAGCCTTACAGGGGCAAGAAGTTTGAAGGCTGTTGAGCCTAATATCTTTTGACCTAAAGCTGCTGCACTGCTGCAGTTGCGTTCAACTATCTCCCGATAACCATTCTTACCATAAGCTAGCAGTGTAAACCAAGCTGGCAAGGCACGAAATCGGCGTGAGTTTTCAGGTGTAAGGTGAAAAAAGTCTGGTATAGAGCTTATTGGCCCAAGATAAGCAGCACTGTTTTGGAAAACTTCTGTTTGTAACTCTCTATGTTTGGTAAAAAACATAGCTGAATCATAAGGAACATTGAGCCATTTATGAGCATCTATAGTTACTGAATCTGCAAGTGCAATTCCATTAAGTTTTGACTTATGAGTAGGAGAACAGGCAGCAAAACCGCCAAATGCAGCATCGACATGTAACCATAGTCTATACTTCTCTTTCAGTTTTCCTATAGCATCAATGTCATCAAAATCTACTGTATTGACAGTACCAGCATTAGCAACAACTAGACAAGCCCTACCTTCTAGCTTTTCAAGCTCTAATTCAAGCTGATAGATATCCACTGCTTCTCTATCTGGAAGCAATGCTACTTTAGTAACACTTTTCCTTCCCATTCCCAACATAGATAGTGCTTTGTATATGCTACTGTGTGCTTCACCACTGAGAATATCTATCTTTGGCAAGTTGTAAAGACCATCTTGTACAATACTTTTGCCTTGCCCTTTGGCTATCCATTCTCTGCCAACTGCTAAGCCCATGAAATTAGACATAGTAGCACCAGAAACAAAGACACCAGAAAAATCTTCTGTTAAACCAAACAGCTCACGTAAAAGACCTATTGCTTCAAACTCTACGTTTGGAGCAGATGAATTTTTTGAATCGGCAAGGTTAATATCAAATGTACTTACCAACCAGTCACCTAACAGAGCTGCAGGAGTAGTTCCACCTGTTACAAAGCCCAAATATCTTGGCCCGCTACTTGCCGTCATGCTGCTGCTGTATCGGTCGATAAAGAGATTCAGTGCCTCTTCTGCCCCTATTCCTTCATCAGCAAGGTGTAGTCTTTCGAGGTTTTCAACTCTGGAAGCAGGCATAGTTTCGTCAACTCTTTCAAGAAAATTTAACGAGTGTTGTAAAGTTTTCTCAAGAAGCCGCTTCAAATTTTTTTGATCTGCTCGAATTCTGCTTTCATTCATAGTATGCCACCTCAATCTGTTTTAATAAGTTTACCCCCTTGAATAACACGAAACTTACTTCCACGCCATTCAATACTATTACCAAAAAAACTTATTAGCCAAACTACAAAGCCAACAATGTCACGTATAGGTGTAAGAAAGAAATATTTTTGAGTTATAAGATCTTTTAAACCATAAATACCAACTACCCAAGCAACCAGAAGACGTATCAGTAGAGCAATCAAAGAAAGAATCAGAATAGTATTTGAAGTGTAAAAAAAGATTGCTGATAGTAGTGAGATTGCTGTTGTCTGTGTAAAAATAAGACCTAAATAGCCACCTGGTCGAGAGTATCTAATATTTCTAGCCCATCGAACTTGATGACGGAAAAAAGATGTAAAATCATAGTCTGGCATAACAGTTTCTACAACATAGTTTAATATTTCTACTTGATAGCCAGCTTTTGCAGTCAAGTTTCCCAGCATGTAATCATCGCCTAAATAATCAGCAAAAGATGAAAAACCACCTATCTTATTAAGCACCTCTTTTTTGATTGCCATTGTTGCACCCAAAGCAAAGTCTACATTACCAAGCCCCCTTGCTACAACCACACCAACAAGAAAGTCTGTACTAATACCGATAGCTTCAAGTATTGTTGTCAAATGTCTATTCCCGACTGCACGATACAGTGTCGTCACAACACCCGTTTTTTTGTCAGAAAAAGGTTTTACTAGATAACGTAGATAATCTTTATTGACTTTGATATCGCTATCACTGATCAGAATAATATTGTGCTTTGCGTGTGGAAGAGCATTGTAGAGATTACTCACTTTCGCATTTGCACCTATCAGTGAAGAGTTTACAACAAGCTTAATCTTACAATTGCTATAGCTGTGTTGAAGCTTAGTTATAAGTTCAACAACTGGGTCATTAGCATCTTGTACAGCAAATATTATTTCATAGTCTGGATAGTCTTGATTACAAAAGCTAGCAAAACATTGATAGGTAGTATCTTCTACACCACGAACTGGTTTGAGAAGAGAGATTGGAGGAAAATGATCAGAAGGTAAATTATCTCTACTAAAAAATAGAAAGCCATTTATTAAAGCAACTACCTGATAAGAAATAGTTGCTAAAAGCAGTAGAAGAAATATCCAGAAAAAGAACTGCATTATTTTACTGAAAGTAGGAATGCACCTAGACAGACAAACAGACTGCCCATCCAACGTGCATTGTCTACTTCTTCTTTGAGATAGAACTTTGCACCGATAGTATTTATGACATACGCAACAGCAGTTGCTGGCTCAACTATACTTACTTTCTCTATAGAAAGAGCTGCCAGAAGTGAAAAGAAGGCTATCGCCATAAATCCTATACCGATAAGTACTGCTGGAGTAGTAATTGTACGCCAGGCCATAGAAAAAAGCTTGTAGACATTTAGTGTATTAACTTCACCTACTTGCTTCATTCCTCTGCTGAGCATTATATCTCCAAAAGCCCCAGCAAAAACTATTATTGCAACAAAGAAAACAGTCTTCATTCTTCCCTTCTTTCACTATTTAATGTTTTTGCTTGCATTCTCAAAAGCTCATTTCTTCCAACAATTAACACGCCAAAAGATATTAAAGTTATTCCAATCCATTGTGCAGCAGAAAGTCTTTCTTCAAGAATGAAAAATGCAAGCACTGCAATCAAAACATAGCTAAAAGAGGTAACGGGCATCACATAACTGAGATCGGCTTTTGAAAGTAGTACTAGATTGAGAATAAAAAAAGCTATAAGTAGCACTAGGCCAAAAATGAAACTCGGATTACTTAAAGTTAAAGTAATCACGGCTAGACATTTCTCTAAAAATATATAGTCCAAGGTAACAGCAATATTTAAGTTTGATGTAACCTGTTTGATCCCTTTACCCAGAAGTACATTGCCGAGTGCTTGAACCAGCACTGCAATAACCACTATCAAAGTCAACCTCATAGCTCTAACTCCTAAAGATCGGCATATGTACCAAGGTGAATATTTCGTTCTTGAAGAAGCTTCTTAACTTTGGAACTGAGTAGTGCCATCATCTCCTCTTCTCCAAGTCTGTTCTCTGTCTCTGGCGTGTAAAGCTCTGGATGGCAATAGAGTTCAGTAGTTACCGATGATATTTGTTGTAATAGTCCTAACACAAAATCTTCAGTCATAGCACCACTTTCTAAAAGCCCATAAACAGTTTTTGGTGTTATAAAACCTCTACCTTCTATCCTAGAAACCGCACTTTTAGAAAGTAGGTGAAAAACAGTCCACCAGAGTAGTTTATTAAAAAGGTTTCTACGGCGTAACTTCAAAGTGTGTATCAAAGGCTCTCTTGGCAGTCTTATATGCTTTACACCGTACTTTGTGGCAGCTTCTATGAGAATTGAAAAGACTGTTGGGTGCATGTGCATATGCAAGTGACCATCAATGTGCGAGATCTTAAGGCCAGAAGAAAAGAATTTATCAAACTGTGCAAAGATCTCTTTTTGCAACTCTTCTTTTGCAGCTTCAAGAAAGTAGTAGCGCAGTCCAGTGATAAATGG
>JAEUQL010000176.1 GCA_016789295.1 Blastocatellia bacterium
CCAATTTAATTTCAATTTACCTATTGGCCTTGGCATCAAGCCCCTTATTCGTGCCGCCTGATTTATGACCACGTCTCGTTTAATTATATCTAGCAGTGCGCCACCAACAGTAATGGTGAAATAGGAAGGACTCCACATCCGACCTTTCCAAACTCGATTCTTGAGTGTGGCAAACTCAGCAAATAATCTACGTGCCGATAACTGTTAATCAGCTTAGAAAGTTGATGCGTGAGCCTTAAAACTATATGAACGTGATCGACTTGCGTTTCTACTGCTTTGGCAACCACTATTGTTAATCAAAATTGTCAGGATTTCTTTCAATCTATCACCGATTCCTGTTGTGAGTACCGAACGCCGATATTTTACACACCATACTATATGATATCTGAGCAAATAGACTCAATGGCCGCTTCATATTTCACACACAAATTGTAGCAACAACCTATTGCTCAAACACTAGTTTAGCTCTCTATTTATCTGAGTTTTTTGCTTAACAACCAAGAACGGCTTTCATCCTCGGCCAAGATAAAACTTTTGGCCGAGGTCTTCTGCCGAAGATTGATAAATTTATGCCCAATCTCTGCAAAAGTTAATAGGTTAAGTGTTGATTGGTTTCTTTGTCAGGGTGTTTGGGTAGAGATTTGTTTACTGGAAGTAGTATGTGGAAAGAGCTACCTTTACCAGAGCCTGCAGATTCTGCCCAGATCATACCTTGGTGTGCTCGGACATAACCTCTGACAATAGTTAGTCCTAAGCCAGCTCCTCTGGTTCCAAATTCGTATTCTCCAGAACTGTGATACATAGCATCTGTACCTGTGTAGAACTTTTCAAATATTCGCTCAAGTTCAGAGCTTTCGATACCAATTCCTGTATCTTCTACTCTTATGTGTACCATATCGCCTTCAAGTTTAGCTTTTAAGTATATTTGACCATCGTCGGGAGTAAACTTGATAGCGTTTTGTAAAAGATTTTTAAGTACCATCCGCAGTTTTTCTAGATCACCAAAAACTTTTGGTAAACTGCTTTCTATCTCTACTGAAAGAGTTAGATTTCTGTCTTGAAGATGTTTGTCGAGTTCGTTGAGTAGGTCTTTGGCTACCCACTTTAGATCCAGCTTTACTATGTCAAGATTTATACGATTAGCATCTATTTTGACTATCTCCAGTATCTCATTGAAGCTTGATATCAGCCTATCTACTGTCTTTAAGCAAGTTTCTAAAGAACGCATCTGTGATTTGGTAAGACTTCCAAGTGCACCTTCAAGTATCAGCTCTATATAACCTTTCAGCACTGTAAGTGGGGTTCTCATCTCATGTGAGCTAACAATCATGAAGTCTGTCTTCATCTGATCAAGTTCTTGTAGAGCGTAGTTTATCTGCTGCTCATTCTGATAGAGGCGTTCTATTTCACTGAGCGATTCAGAAAGCATCAGGCTCTTTTCTTCAAGCTTGCCGTAAAGTGAAGCATTTTCGAGTGCAACAGCCGCCTGATAGGCGAGTTCTTCTACAAGCTTGCAGTCAGAGTCAGTGAAAGGTCTATTACCAGCTTTACGCCTCACGTCTAAAACACCAATAACTTTTCCATTACTATCAATAATGGGAACATCCATAAGGCCATGAACATAGTAGTTGTCAATCAACTCAGGAAATACTACATCAGGATCAGTTTTAGGATCATTGACAATACGTGCAACGCCATGACTTGCAACAATTCCTGCTATACCTTCTCCAAGTTTGAAAGTTAAGTTGCTATCTTGCCACTGGCCTTTTTGCCAAAGCCGCCTAAATACTAGTTGGTCGGCTTCTACGAGACCTATTCCACCAGGTTCACCATCTATCAGACGTGCACTCTCTGCAGCAATGTTTTGAAGTACTCTATTAAGTTCAAGACGTGAGTTAATTATTCTGATACTTTCAAGAAGTTGTGTAAAGTTGGCTATTTTTTTATGATTAAGATTTAATAAATATCTAACACGCCAAGAGTATATTCCATAACCTACAAGTGCTAGTGTAACAAGGCAAGAGACACGAAACCACCATGCTTGCCATACTGGTTTGCTTATCTCTATATTTACAAACTCTGGTTCACTCCAGATCCCAGTCGATCCAATCGATTTTACAAAAAAAGTATATTTTCCTGGTGGAAGATTAGTAAATCTTATGGATCTATTTTTTGTTTGATTAGACCAACCAGCATCAAAACCTTCAAGATGATAGCTGTAATATATAGACTCTTCATCAACAAACGATAATCCTGCAAATTCAAAGGTAATATTGTTCTGGTTGTATGAAAGATAGACTGTTGGTTGTAGGTCGAGTTTATCATCACCAGTTCTAACCTGACTTATAACTGTTTTTGGTGAACGAGGAATGATCATTTCTTTGATCTCTTGATAGCGTACAGCTCCTTCAGCAGTAGCAAACCAAATACTACCATCTTGTTGGTGAAGACATACACCAGTCATAATATTGCTATTTATTAGCCCATCTTTAGTTGTATAGTTGTGAAAATCTTTACCATCAAAAGTTGAAAGTCCTCTTGCAGATCCTACCCAGGTTATCCCATTTTTACTACTAATTACCTGAATATAGTTGTCTATCAAGCCATCTTTCCTTGTATAGATTCGGCTGCTACGATCTTTACGAACCTGCAATAGGCCATTGTCAGTTCCTATCCATAGATTTTCTTGCTCATCTTGATGGAAGCAGCGAACATGCTTGCTAGGTAGAGTCCCTTCAAAATTAACAAATCTTTCACCTTCCATTCGATAGAGACCTTTTTCAGTACAGATCCAGAATCTACCCAACCGATCTAGGGCAAAAGTATTCATTTGTGAAGTTGCTAAACCATCTTTTTCTGAATATGCTCTAAACTGTTGCCCATCATATGCTACTACTGCATTAGCAATAGATGTCTGAGAACCAAACCAGATACGCCCTTGACTATCTTCGGATATTGCAGAGATAAAAGTATTTATGCCTATATCTTTGAGGGAAAAACTTCTAAATTTTTCGTTTTCATAATATGAAACTCCACGTTGACCACCTGTCCAAACTCTTCCTTTACTATCAATAAAAAGTGTCCAGAGTCTATCTTCTATAAGGCCGTTCTCAGTTGTGTAGTGCTTAAGCTTGCCTCTGTTGTCGAGGCTATAGAGGCCATCATTAATGGAAGAAAACCAGACTTGACCTTTCAGATCTTCTGCTATTCCTGTAATTGCTCCTGTGCCAAGTCCTACTTCTGACGTGTAATTAGCAAAGCGTTCACTGGTGAAGCGAAAAGCTCCTCCCCACCTTGTTCCAAACCAGATGTTACCCTCAAAATCAGTCATCAAGCAGGTAATGAAATTGTCTGGGACACCATTTGAACGGTCAAATACCTTAAATTTTCCGTTTTCCAGACGATTGATCCCACCACCATAGGTTCCACACCAAACACGATTCTGGTTGTCTACAAGTACGCTGTTTGTAGAATTTGAGGACATGCCGTCCTGGGTTGAGTATCTTTGAAAAGAGGTTCCATTAAAAAGGAAGAGACCATCTCCAGTGGCAATCCAAAGCCCATTTTTTCTATCTTCGGCAATGCTAAAAACTTCTGTACTTGTTAGTCCTTCTTGGTTTCCATAAACTGTAAAATTTTTGCCATCAAAACTTACAAGCCCTCCACCTCTTATGCCCAGCCAAAGTAGACCCAAGCGATCTTCTAGTATTGACCATATAGGCCCTTTGGGTAGACCATCAGCCATTGTGTAGTTTTGAAATGTCTGGCCATCATAGCGGCATAGTCCAGCCGCAGTTCCAAACCAGATGGTTCCATCTTTGCTACGAAGTGCAGAGCGTATTTCATTGCTAGGTAATCCTTCTGCAGTTGTGTAGTTAATTATCTTTTTGCCATCATAAAAACTTGCTCCTGCTCTTGTTAAGATCCAAGTGTACCCGTTTTTGTCCTCTAAAATGGCTCGAACGCTTGTATCTATTAAACCCTCTTGAACACTGATTGTAAGAAAATTAACTCCATCATAGCGGCTGGCTCCACCATCAGTCGCAAACCAGACGTAGCCTTTGCTGTCTTGATAGATGCCGTAAACACCGTTGTTTGGCAATCCTGTTCCAGAATTGTAATGCTTGAATCTATAAATCTGTGCCTGTGCAGATACTATCGATACTAGACACAATACTATAGAGAATAAAAATCGCATATCTTGCTGTACATATACGGCTAGGTAGATTGCAAGCCCTTACCTAGTTTTGGTAAGAATTAAGAAGTTTCTGAACAAATAACCGACTTTCAAGCTTTATAGTGCAAAACAGCAGAGCAAGCGGCCTTGTGATGGTTTCTTTCCATCAAGAATTTTTATAAAGGTTGAAGGCTATTTTCATAGGATAATTACACAAAACCGTTTTGAAGTCTACAAAGGCTTTCTTTCTCAATACCATTTCCCAGATCTGAGAAACCAAAATCCCAAAAACGGACACTTTTTTACTGCCGATCTGATAGTGGTGTGGGTACAAAGGTCTTTAATCTATTGATTGTAAATGAGTTACTGCTTTGCTGTTCTGATTCTTTCTTAGTGGCACGCACATTGCCTAATAACTGAAAGCTATAAACATAAATTCTTGTCATAAATTGAAGGCAGATATATGGATATTCCACGCAAAAAATCTACGGCAAAAAAGAATTTCAAAAGAGTCACGCTGGCTATTCTCATCATAGGGCTTGTAGCTGGAGTAAGCGTTGGTGTTTCGCGTCTCAAGCCGGCTGCTCCAAGTGTAGAACGTGCAACAGTATGGATAGATACTGTTAAACAAGGATCTATGTTAAGACAAGTTCGTGGCATAGGAACTCTTGTACCGGAAGAGACTCGGTGGATAGCTGCAGCAACAAGTGGGCGAGTTGAGCGCATACTTGTAAAACCTGGAGCTGTAGTTTCACCTGGGACTGTACTGGTTGAGTTGAGTAATCCAGAACTTGCACGTGAAGTGCTCGATGCAGAATGGGAAGTGAAGGCTGCACAGGCTGATTACACGAAACTTCGTGTGGAGATAGAGACACAAGATCTCAGCCAACAGGCAGCAGCAGCTTCTGTGCAAGCAGACTATAGTCAAGCAAAACTTCAAGCAGAGACTAATGAAGAGCTTGCAAAACAGGGTCTCATTTCTGATTTAACGCTGAAGCTTTCCAAAGTAAAAGCAAATGAACTCAACCTAAGACACGAAATAGAGCAGAAACGGCTTGGAATCAAAGATGAAGCCGCAAATGCACAGTTAGCAGCCAGAAAAGCACAGCTTGAACAGAAAATAGCACTTTATGAGTTCAAGCGTACTCAGATGGAGAGTTTGAAAGTTCGTGCTGGTGTTGAAGGTGTAGTTCAACAGGTTCCTATAGAAGTTGGCCAACAGGTCACTCCAGGATTAAATCTTGCTAGAATTGCTAACCCTACACGCCTCAAGGCTGAACTGAAGATTGCTGAAACGCAAGCAAAAGATATACAGATTGGCCAGAAGACCAGTGTAGACACACGCAATGGCATCATTTCAGCCAATGTGATACGCATAGATCCAGCCGTCAAGAATGGCACAGTAACAGTGGATGTTGCGTTAGAAGGAGAGTTACCAAAAGGAGCACGGCCAGATTTGAGTGTGGATGGCACTATAGAAATAGAGCGGTTAGAAAACATCTTCTATGTAGGCCGACCAACTTTTGGGCAAGAACAGAATCTTGTAGGGTTGTTTAAGTTAGAACCAGATGGAACTCATGCTGTAAGAGTTCAAGTTAAACTTGGACGTAGTTCTGTCAATACCATAGAGATTAAAGAAGGGCTAAAACCCGGCGATCAGGTGATTCTTTCAGATATGTCTGCTTGGGACTCTTTTGATCGCGTCAAGCTCAACTAAAACCTAGTACCAAAGTTTGAGGAGAAGAGATAATGAGTAAATCAGGTCAAGTACTTATTCGTCTTGAAGGTGTTACCAAAGTTTTCTACACAGATGAAGTTGAGACTCACGCCCTCTCTGGCGTTCATTTAGAGATTCGAGCCGGAGAATTTGTCTCTATTGCAGGCCCTTCAGGATGTGGAAAATCTACACTGTTATCAATTTTAGGACTGCTTGATACTTGCAGTGAAGGGGCTTACTTATTGAATGGTAAGTCTGTGGCTGACCTTCCGGCATCAGAGCGTTCCCGCATACGTAACCAAGAGATAGGATTTATTTTTCAAAACTTCAACCTGATAGGTGATTTAACCGTTTACGAAAATGTTGAACTGCCTCTTACTTATCGAAAGATGCCTTCTGCTGAAAGAAAGAAATTCGTCAACGAAGCTTTAGAAAAAGTTGGTATGGCTCATCGCACCAGCCACTATCCTTCACAACTCTCTGGAGGTCAACAGCAGCGTGTAGCTGTTGCAAGAGCACTTGCTGGACGACCTTCTGTCCTGCTTGCAGACGAACCAACTGGAAACCTTGACTCAAAGAATGGCGAAGCTGTAATGGAACTTCTCAGAAATTTGCACCGAGAAGGAGCAACTATCTGTATGGTGACCCACGACGTGCGCTATGCCAAGTTTGCTGAAAGAAATATTCACCTCTTTGATGGTCGTATCGTGGAAGAGACTGTGGAAGCAAAATAGATAGAACTATCAGAGCAACTTTCTTAACTTACAAATAACAAGAAATTATAAAGTTACCATTAGCAGTGGTTGTACAGAGAGCCTCTGTCTTAGAGAACTATTGCCTTTTGGGGTAAGGTTTATAAACATACTTGTTCAAGACATTCTATATGCTTTCAGAATGATGAGGAAAAATCTTGATTTTAGCTTGGTTGTAATTTACAACTGCTGCTTTTTTGGCAACCTAAATTCCAGCATGTAAAGCTACAAGAGTATATCTAATGATTGCATTACACTATAAATAGACAAATTGTAAATAGATATGGAGAGAAAAGCTATGGAAAGCTTTGTTCAAGACATCAAATTTGGCCTAAGAATATTCTTAAAAAAGCCCCTATTTACATCACTGGCTGTATTTGTACTTGCACTTGGTATAGGTGCTGCAACAGCAATATTTACCGTCATCAATGCTGTTTTGATAAACCCACTACCATTTTCAGACTCAGAAAAGCTAGTAGAAGTTAGTGCTTCTTCTGAAGAAAACTCGACTTTTCCATCTTCTTATCCAAATTTTGTTGATTGGCGATCACAGAATCAAGTTTTTGAGCGTATGGCAGCATACAATACACAGAACTTCTTTCTTGGTGGTTCTGCGGAAATTACTCGTGTAAAAGGGTCTTCGGTTTCTCCTGACGTGTTTCCCTTACTTGGTGTCAATGCGTATCTTGGCAGAATATTTACAGAAGAAGATGATAAGCCAAATGGTGG
>JAEUQL010000177.1 GCA_016789295.1 Blastocatellia bacterium
AGATGCAGATTTATTGCTCCCATAGTCGTGAATGAGTAACCACGTCTCATCAAAACAAGCGGGATAAGACGTACAGAGGTGAAGTGGAAACCACAAAGAAGCACACCTTTGCCACTCTTTATAGCTCTATCTAAATGCTCTAATCCAACATAAGAGACATTGTTACTTAACCATGCTTCTACCTCAGTTGGGCTTTTGGGCATTAAACTATCTATATCTATAATGTTTTTTACTAAATGCCTGTAGTAGTCTTTCCTATAACTACCTATTTTCCTGTCACTATCTCTACCAAGTACTACCATCATGTTCTTGGCTGCATTTTCAACCTTCTCTCTAGTTGCTTTTCTAAGCTGAAAGAAAGTTATTAAATAGAGAACTTTTCTGAGAATAGAAATTGGCAGATACTTTCTTGAATATTTATTAACTGTTCGAAACAGATAGAATCTTAAAAAAAACTCTAGAAAAGTGGAGGCCGTTACCTCATTTTTGCAAATCTTCTCTCCATCAACCGACTTGATGAGATTCGCCTTCCTGAGAGCGGTCAAGAGAGGTGAAAGATCTATCTTTGATGACTCACAACCATACTTTTGTGCAAGTGAGGTTCTTACTTCTTTTAACTTTGCACCTCTACCCAGCAATTCAATTACCTCCAGCCCTTGCTGGCGGGTCACCATCACAGAACGACCCCATTTTCTGATGACACGGAAGTTGTTGTCCCCATAAGAGTGGATGTACAAAGGGAACAGTTCTACCTTGCTCTCTTCAGTAGCTCTCATAAGTACTTATTACAAATTTTTATATAGATACGGTATGTTGGTTTTCTATTTTCAAAGCATCAGCAATACACTCTATTATCTGCTTTGGTGTTCTCAGCATAGGTATCTGAGAATCATCGACTTCAAAACCAAACACTTTTTGGGTTGTCAGTACTATTTCCAAAGCATCGAGTGAATCAGCTTGAAAAGTATCGATAAGATCGGTTTCTGGTTCTAGTAGAGCGATATCAATTTTTAGTACATCCGCAACTATTCGATAGACTTCTTTTTCTATAGAATCTAGGCTTTTATTCATCTTCTTACCTCAATTCCATCTTTTAGATACGAGAACTGCGTTACTACCACCAAATCCGAAAGAAGTAGACATTGTATATTCTATCTCTGCTTTTCGCGCACCTTCCGTAACATAATCCAGATCACAGTCTGGATCTAACTGTTCGTAATTTATCGTGGGAGGTATCAAACCTTCTTTAGCAGCCAAAATGGCTGTAGCAAATTCTGCTGCTCCACTTGCAGCTAACATATGACCCGTTATAGGTTTTATAGAACTTATCGGAATTTGACACTTGCCAAAAATCTTTTTTATTGCTTGTGTCTCTACTTTATCGTTTAAGGATGTTGCCGTGCCATGGGCATTTATGTAACCAATCTGCTCTGGTGCTATTTTTGCACTTTTTAATGCCCGCTCTATTGCCAAAGCCTGACCTTCAAAAGAAGGATTGACTATGTGAGTTCCATCAGAAGTTGAGCCAAACCCCACTATTTCACCATATATCTTACATCCTCTAGCCAAGGCAGACTCTAACTCTTCTAGAACAACTAGTGCCGCTCCTTCTCCAAGCAAAAAACCACTTCTGTTTTTACTAAACGGCTTCATTGCTCTAGCTGGCTCTTCTTTCTCTGGAGAAAGAACTCTCATTGCAGTCCAGTTTTCAAGGTGGCATTTAGTTATAGAGGCTTCAACACCACCAGCAACCATACGTTTTATATTTCCATAACGTATCTCATTAAAAGCAACCCCTATTGCTGCAGCACCAGAAGAGCAAGCTGTAGAAATTGTCAAATTAAATCCATGCAAGCCGTATTTGATGGACACATTACCAGTCGGTGAATGGTGCATACTGGACGGAATGGCAAAAACATCCGACTGTCCATTCTCAAAAAAAGATTTGTAACTCTTCTCAAGAGCACCCACACTTCCTGCGCCCGTACCCATGCAAATACCTATAGAATCAGGCTCTTCTACCCTGCTACCTGACATAGAACTATTTTTAAGTAGATCTGCGTCATCCAAAGCAAGTTTTGCAGCCAAGATTGAAAACTGGGCAGTACGGTCTAAACGACTAAGCTCTTTGTCTGTCAGTAGATCTTTGATTGGAAAGTCTTCCACGATCCCTGCATACTTCGTTCTAAGCTTAGAAGTATCAAAACTTTTGATTAGTCTAATGCCTGATGAGCCTTTTGTAACTGCTGTTAGAAAGCTTTCCACACTACTTCCTACAGGGGTTACAAACCCAAGCCCAGTAACAACAACCTGTTTTTGCATATGTTTATAAAAAACCAGATCCAGCAGCAGTGTCAATAATATAAATCCAGAAACTTAGATAAGTAATGTTATTTCGGGTCTTAACACAGGAACTATTATCTATTGCAACTTTATGATAATAAGATAGTAAGTAATTACTTATATTTATATAATAGCTAAAAGTCTAATATTTTTAATAAGATAGAGACTATGGTTGATAACTTTGACAGTTAAAACCAATGTATAATTGTAAAACAAGTTGATATTTAAAAATCTGGCCGAGACTTCCTGCTGCTGACTGAGATTTCATTCCTAAGACATAAGTTTTAAGCAAATCTTGATCGACTATATCCTTGTCCTTGTATCAGAGTCTAGATAACAAACAGTATCAAAACAAAAAACTATTTAGTCTTTTGACCTTCTATTTTCGTCTTTCAGCTTCTGCTTTTAGTCTTTCAACGGAAAATTTAGACACTACTTTTTACTTGGTTCTAGTATGAGGCCGTTCCCAAGCTCAACAACCTTTAAAATATGTTCAAATTTTTGTGGCTTGGAAGAGAATAAAAAGGAGATTTAACTGCGTGAAACGTAAACTACTATTTTCTCTACTTGCAGTGTTCTTATTTGCAACTACCTTAATTTTCAATTCTTCAGTCAGTAAAGCCTCTTTTGAACCTACACAGACAGCACGTCCCAACATAGTGCTTATATTGGCAGATGACCTTGATGAGGCTACATCACCTTACTGGGAGGCAATGCCCAAAACTGCTGCCCTGCTGCGTGATAAAGGAATGCGTTTTACTGATGCTTTTGCACCTACACCTATATGCTGTCCGGCTAGATCGACCATTTTGACAGGAAAGTATGGCCACAACACTGGAATACTTACCAATGGTGGAGAGTTTGGTGGGTGGGCTACTTTTCGTGCAAATGGCAACGAACAAAAGACCATAGCTGTCTATCTGCAAAATGCTGGATATAAAACAGCACTTATAGGCAAGTATCTTAATGGTATTGAGCAACAGCCTACTTACATTCCACCTGGATGGTCTGAATGGTATGCTTTTGTCGATAACATATCCTATACAGGCTATAACTATAAAATGAACCAGAACGGTACTATTGTACAGTATGGCAATGCCGATAACGATTATGCTACTGATGTAGTAGCTAACAGAGCAGTAGATGTAATCAATCGAGCCGAAGCAGATGACAGTAGACCATTTTTTCTCTATGTCTCTCCAACTGCACCACACTTACCACTTCCACCAGCACGAAGACATGAAAACAATCCTTACCGTAATGCTTTATCACCTCGCACACCCAACTATAACGAAGCAGATCTTTCTGATAAATCTTCGTGGTTACAAATATCAGGTGAAGACCGAGCAGAACAGGTCAATACTTGGAACGACCTAGACTATAGAAACCGTATGGGATCGCTCTATGCTTTGGATGACTTGGTAGAAAAGATAGTCAACACTTTACAAGCCAAAGGAGAGTTAGAAAATACTGTAATAGTATTTACTTCAGATAACGGCTACAACCTTGGCGCACATAGACTGATCCATAAAATGGCTCCTTATGAAGAGTCTATACGTGTCCCTCTTGTAATAAGAGGCCCTGGCATATCACCTAGTGTAGAAAGACGTATGGCACTTGAGACAGATTTCGCACCAACACTGCTTGAATTAGCAGAAGTTAGTATACCAACAGATATGGATGGGCGATCATTGGTTCCTATTCTAAGACGTACTTTTGTAACCAATTGGCGCAGTGACTTTCTTGTTCAGTACATAACAGGTGGTGCAGCAAATGGAGTTGGTGCAGAGTTACCCCCTGGCTTTTTTATAATAGGGACAGACCAAGAGATTCCAACCTACCGTGCACTACGCACTAAAGATTACACATTCATTGAGTGGTACGATAGAGAACAGCTCGACAGGCTTCACGAATATGAACTTTATAATCTACGTAATGACCCTTATCAACTCAATAATTTGATAAGTACACCTCAAGGCAAGATTCAGTACAGAAACTTAGTAGATCAATTAACCAACCGTATGAACCAGCTTTCTGATTGTGCTGGTAGCAATTGCCAGTAAACACTGATGGTAGAAGGCTGTTGCCTTCTACCGCTCAAAATGCAACTCTCAAAGTATAGCCTCTTCAAGACCCATACTACACCAATCTGTAAAAGAGGGTTTTACTATCCACCACAAGAGAAAAACTCTCTTTTGTATTATTGTTCCTTGTATACACTATATTTTGTGCTAATATAGTGTGGGCTTTTTGGCAAAGCTATAAACACCTATCAACAGATACTTCTCAAAAATTGGCTGGGTAGATAAAGCCAAGTAGTTGGGTCTTTGTCTAAAGTTACGATGTTTGTAAACCATGGAGTATTTATGAGAGTTGACAAAACCTGGACGATCACATTTAACGAAATCGAGCAAGAGCGTTTCAGGGCTGAAGCAGCCTCGCTCGATCTACCAGCAGACTGGGGTAGACCTCTTACACTCAGAATCATCGGCCTATCTCAGATCACTTTACCAACACGTGCGATTGAGCGGCTGATAGTAGAACTCGACATTGCTCGTACAAGTTTTCTTGCTGGTCGGCGTAGTCGTCTAGATTTTCGTCGCCATTTTCCAACAGTCGATGCTCTCTACGAAGAACTGAATATAATTGTAGGTAGCAGACGCCGTCGCAGTGCTTGAAGCTACATCCTTAACGTTTTTAACAGACCCAATAGAACAATATCTCTTTGCCTACTAGTAGTTTGGCTCTGGTACTTGTCACTTTGAGTTCAAGCGTGGTAGTCTTGATCAAACTCAAAAACAACTCGACAAATGGAGGTTTTTAGATGCCTATTTACGAGTACTTGTGTCAAGAATGTGGCTCACTCACTGAAAAGATACAGAAGTTTTCTGACCCACTTCTTACCGAGTGTGAAGATTGTGGTGGAAGTGTTAGTAAGGTACTATCTCAATCGAGTTTCGTACTCAAGGGTGGTGGTTGGTACGTGACTGACTACGCTAAAAAGTCATCGTCAACAACTACTGAAAAGGCAGACTCAAAAGCTGAATCGCCTTCTGATGCAGCTAGTCCTTGTGGAGCACAAGCCTGTGGAGCAGGAGCTTGTGCAGCTAGTGAAGCTTAGTCCAAAAGTTTTGATTTCCCAATTCCATAAAACTCAATAGACCCCAAGATTTACCAAACATTTTTACTTGGTAAGTGTCGGGTCTTTTCTATTTTCAAGAAAGAATTTTGAGGCAGCTATGAAAAAAGTTCTGGTTCTTCTACTTTTTTGTGCAGTATCGCTATCTGGCTGTAGCAAGCCCGAACAGCCCAAAACAGACTCTGGTGACAAGGTAACACCTCAACAACCAACGCCTGGTGAAGGTCAAAAAGAAAACCTAAAGGATGAGAGAGAAAAGCATCTTAATAACATTCGTCAACTAACATTTGGTGGAGAGAATGCAGAAGCTTATTGGAGTGGTGACGGCAAACAGTTGATAATGCAATCAACACATGGAGAGTATAAATGTGATCAGATTTTTACCATAAATGTTGATGGCACGAACATGAAGCTTGTAAGCACTGGTAAAGGCCGTACTACTTGTAGTTACTTCTTCCCAAATGGTAAGCGCATACTCTTTTCATCGACACACGAAGGCAATCCAGAATGCCCACCTCCACCTGACCATTCAAAAGGTTATGTTTGGCAGATCGATAAAAACTACGATATATACACTGCTAACCCAGATGGTTCGGATGTTAAAAAGTTGACCAACTCTCCTGGTTATGATGCAGAGGCTACTATTTCACCAGATGGTTCTAAAATAGTCTTTACATCAACACGTGATGGAGATTTAGATCTTTATGTAATGGATCTAGATGGAACTAATGTCAGACGCCTGACGGATACTCCTGGTTATGATGGTGGAGCTTTCTTCTCTCCAGATGGTAAGTACATAGTTTACAGAGCAAGTCGTCCGGGTACAGAAGAAGATTTGAAAGAGTATCAACAACTGCTCAAAGAAGGGCTTGTGCGCCCAAGTAAAATGGAGCTTTTTATTATGAATGCAGATGGAAGTGAACAGCGCCAGATCACAAATACTGGTAAAGCAAACTTCTGTCCATTTTTCCACCCAAATGGCCGTCAAATTATCTTCTCTTCAAATTTTGAAGATCCAAAAGGTAGAGAATTCGATCTCTACTTGATAGATACCGAAGGTATAGGGCTAGAGAGAGTAACTTTTACAGGAAAATTTGATGGATTTCCGATGTTTAGCCCTGATGGAAAGAAGTTGGTTTGGGCTTCAAACAGGAATGGAAAGACTCCAAACGAAACCAACATCTTTGTAGCAGACTGGGTAGACTAAAGAATAAGGACTATGTATGAAACGCTCTTTAATAAGCCTCTTTTCTCTTCTACTTCTATTTCTGATTGAAGTAAGAGCTGAAAATGGTAAACCTTATGTTGTGGTGATATCCGTTGATGGACTACACCCGGAACTCTACTTGAAATCAGACCAATTAGGACTGAAGATACCTACGATCAAGAGGCTTATGCAACAAGGAAGCTATGCAGAGGCGATGGAGACCGTCTACCCTTCTGTTACATACCCATCTCATACAACTTTGGTAACAGGTGTTAGACCTATAGCTCATGGTATTGTTGCTAACCTTATTTTTGTAGACCCTAAAGAGCGTAATCAAGATGGTAGTGAAGACTGGTTCTGGCATGCTAAAGCAATAAAAACTCCAACACTCTGGAGTGAAGCAAAGAAGGCAGGTTTGAGAACTGCCGCCGTTGGCTGGCCAGTCACTGCAGAAGCAGAAATAGACTACCTTATACCAGAGATCTGGCGTGGCCCATTCAGTACAACTCGTGAAGTTGGTCTTGAATATGCTACGCCAGAGATCAGAGAGAAACTTGACGCAGTAATGCCAAAATCAGAGTATGGTCTTGATGACGAAGCGCGTGCAGCAGCAGCAGAAATGATAATCAAAGACTACAAGCCAAACCTCATGCTACTACACTTTGTAG
>JAEUQL010000178.1 GCA_016789295.1 Blastocatellia bacterium
AACTGAGAGTTCCTTTAGATATTAGGCATGTTGTTTCAGCGTCGATCTAAGCAGTCCCCGTTTTTCAAAACCGGGAGGGTGTCAAGTAGTTGCAAATCTTTGTCGAACAATTTATATAGATGCGGACTTATGCTAACTTTTTTCAATACTCTAAGCAGACAAGTAGAAGAATTTCATCCTTTAGAAGCTGGACACGTCAGGATGTATGGTTGTGGCCCAACTGTCTATGACTATGCACACATAGGCAATTTTCGTAGCTTTCTCTTTATTGATCTTCTCAGGCGTTATCTTAAGTACAGTGGCTACAAGGTCACGCATGTTATGAACATTACAGATATTGATGATAAGACCATAGAGAGAGCCAACCGCCACGCAGTGTCACTTCGTGAATATACCGAAAAATACACCCGTCTTTTTCTTGAAGATCTCGACCATTTAGGAGCAGAACGGCCTGAGATAGTTGTTGCTGCAACAGACCACATAGAAGATATGGTTGAGCTGATAAAAAGACTTGAAACAAATGGACACATCTACACTAGTGAAGGATCTGTCTATTTTAGAATCTCTTCTCTCGACAGCTACGGCAAGCTCTCAGGAGCAAAGCTTGAAGGCAACCGTTCCGGGGCACGTGTTGATGTAGACGAATATGAGAAAGAGGATGCTCGTGATTTTGTACTTTGGAAGTCTTCTAAACCAGGTGAGCCACATTGGTCAACACCCTATGGTGAAGGCAGACCTGGCTGGCATCTTGAATGCTCGGCCATGGCTATGCGTTATCTAGGTGAGAGTTTTGACATACACTGTGGTGGAGTTGATCTTATCTTTCCTCATCATGAGAATGAGATAGCACAGAGTGAAGGAGCCACTGGCAAGCCTTTTGTTCGTTACTGGCTGCACTGCGAGCACCTGTTGGTTGAAGGACAGAAGATGTCAAAAAGTCTAGGCAACTTCTATACTCTTCGAGATCTTTTAGAAAAAGGTTTTAGTGCGCTTGCAATACGCTACTTACTAATCTCGGCTCCTTATCGCAAGCAGTTAAACTTTACATTGGAAAACCTACGTGGTGTGGAAACTCGTGTTAAAAAGCTAGTAGACTTTAAGCGTCGGTTGAAAGAGTTTAAGAGCCTACTTGGTACAAATGCTTCTTTGGCTACAGAGTTAAAAGGTTTTGAACAGTCTTTCAGAGCAGCTATGGATGATGATCTAAACAGTTCTGCAGCACTTGCTGTAGTAGCAGATTTTGAGACTACTCTCAACAGAGCTATGGCTAGTGAGCAACTTTTTGCTGACGAACATGCTGCTGCCAACAGACTTGTGGAAGCATTTGATTCTGTGCTTGGCTTATTTGGAAAAGCAGAAGAAGTAGATCTGGACGCAGAGGTACAAAGGCTGATTGATGAGCGTGTTGCTGCAAAAGCAGCAAAGAACTACGCCAGAGCTGATGAAATCAGAAAAGAGCTTGCAGCAAAAGGAATAGTACTTGAAGACACAAAAGCTGGAACACGTTGGCGCAGAGCTTGATGTATAGGATTAAAAAGCTGTCAAAAACAGTGTGATCAAAAAGTAAGCTAGCAAATGCTTGAGCTTTTGGTTGTTTCGATTGATGATTAACTATAACTAGTGATATAGTTTTGACCTCATTTCAGACATGATGAGGCAGGAGGCATAATTATGAGTGAAGATAGGGATTACAGTTCAAAGTTGACATACTTTCTTGTTGGTGCTGGAATTGGTGCTGTTGTAGCACTTCTTTTTGCACCAAAGTCTGGTCAGGAGTTGAGAGGTGACATTAAAGATGCAACCAGACGTAGTGTAGATTACGCCAATGACAATGTTCGTGCTCTCAGCCAGAAGGCTGGCGAGATCTACGCAACCGGACGCGAAAAAGCTGCAGATATTTACCACACAGGACGTGAGAAGACACACGACATAGTAGAAACAGGACGTGAAGTCATTTCTGAGCAGAAAGATCGCGTTGCGGCAGCAATTGAAGCAGGCAAACGAGCATATCAAGAGAAGAAAGCCGAAGGGCGTGCTGCTGTCGCCGAGACAAGCGAGCAGAGCTAGTCTTTAAGGAGAAACGCTGTGAGTGGACTCGAAGGGTTTTTGATAGGTGCTATAACTGTGCTGATAGTTGTTATAGTGGTTCTTCTGTTTTCGCTGCTTGCTGCACTCAAACAGATGCGCCAGATGACCCAGCAGTTGAGTACGCAAGTGGTTTCAGTCCAAAATCAGCTCCAACTGCGTGCCGAACCAATAATGGCAGAAACCCAACGACTTCTTGTTGCGGCAAACCCAGCAGTAGAGCAGTTACGCTCGATGATAGAAGTTACAACTTCTGTACTAAATGAAGCACAGACTGTCATGAAAGCCACAAAAGAGACTGTAGCACTTGCAAAGTCTGCTTCTACCAATTTGAAGATAGAGACAGAGAGTTGTATGGCAGCTATCACCACAGTAGCAAATGAGCTGAGCAAGATGGCACTTCAAGAGGCTGAAGGTCTACGTGGTGTGCTATTTGATGCTCGTGAAAGAGCAACAAGACAGGTCGAACGCATAGACCAGATGGTGACACGCACCACTGATCGCATAGATGAAACGGCTCTACTTGTACAGACAGGAGTTCTCAAGCCAGTGGGAGAGGTTGCTGCAGTGCTAAGTGCTGTCCAGAAGTTTTTTGAAGTCCTTATCTCTCAAGAACGCAAGTCTGTGGACAAAGCCTATCAAGATGAAGAGATGTTTATTTGATTTTTTAGCACCTTGTCAAAGAGCTTGTGACAAGGTGCTTTTTGCCAAAAATTGGCAAAGCTATTCTAAATAGAGAAGGTTTGTAGAAAAAATGTCTTCTACAGACATTTCAGTTTCAATACATTTTCAATGGAGGATTAGTTGCGCCGTTTTCTTCTCTATCTTCCTTTGACATTCTTTGTTCTGGCTCTAGACCAGGCCACAAAGCTTTGGGCCTACGTTCAGATTCGTCATAAACCAGACATATCTGTAATAGATGGTTTTTTGAAGTTCAGCTACGCTGAAAATCCTGGCATTGCCTTTGGTATATTTTCCAGTTATATGGGTAATGCAAAGACTATAGGACTGCTTGCTATCTCTTTTATTGCTATAGGCTTTGTCTGTTATCTTCTTTCCAAAACTCCTTCTGAAAAAAGACTCGTGATCACTGCACTGATGCTTGTGTTAGGTGGTATAATAGGCAATCTTCTAGATAGGATCAGATTTGGTGTAGTGATTGATTTTATAGAGTTCTATGTTGGAACTTTTCATTGGCCAAACTTTAATATAGCTGATGCCGCAATCTGTATTGGAGCTGCACTTCTAAGTATCGATATCCTCAAAGAGCCTAGCAAACATCCAAAACCAACCGAGCATTCTTTAGAACAGAATGAAACAAAAGATATATAGAAAAAGGTAATAGCTTTGTTTCCAGAACTCTTTCGAATTCCAATAATAGATTTTACTGTCAGTACTTATGGATTGATGTTGGCTATCTCTTTTATTTCTGGCCTTGCACTTGCTGCTAGACTTGCTGCCAGTGAAGGCCACGAAAAAGCCAAGATCTATGACATAGGTTTATACATGCTCATAGCAGTAATAGTTGGATCAAAACTGTTGATGGTAGTAACAGAATGGGACTCTTTTGTAGCTGATCCAAAAAGATTTATCTCGCTAGAGTTTTTCCGTTCTGCAGGTGTCTACTATGGAGGATTTCTTGCAGCTTTTACTCTAAGCTTCTATCTTGCAGCAATCTACAAGATTGATTGGTGGTCGCTTGCAGATTTTTGTGCACCTGGAGTTGCTATTGGACAGTTTTTCGGTAGACTTGGCTGTTTTGCTGCAGGTTGCTGCTGGGGCAAGCCTACTAATTCTTGGATAGGGGTAGAGTTTACAAATAGGGCACACGAACTTACTGGAGTTCCTATTGGAGTACATCTACATCCAACACAACTTTATGAATCTGCTATAACATTTCTGATTACTCTTCTTCTGCTATTTCTGCATGCACGCCGTAGGTTTCGTGGACAGATAATACTAGCTTACATAGCTTCCTACTCTATAGGCCGTTTTATAATAGAGTTCTACAGAGATGACCCACGTGGTGATCTATTTGGCCTTTCTACTTCTCAACTAATCTCTCTACTACTAGCTCCTGCAGCATTGGCAGTTCTTATCTATCGTTTGTACAGAAGCAGAAGAGAGAGGGAACTTTCGGAGCACGTTTCGTAAGTGGAGCAGTTTGAAACATTAGAAAATGATGGAAATGTTGCTCTGGTTGTAGCTGAGCCTGATGCTGGTAAGCGGCTCGACCAGTACATAGCTATTCAGATTCCCAACTACAGCCGAACAAGACTGCACAAACAGATATGTGATGGGGATGTATTGGTAAACAGCTCTATTTCTAAACCAAGCTACCGGGTTCGTAAAGGAGATCTGATAGAGGTTGAGTTTCCTGCTGCGATTGTTACTGAGCTTGTTGGTGAAGATATACCTCTCGACATTATCTATGAAGATGAAGATCTAGTAGTTATCAACAAACCGTCGGGTCTTGTAGTTCACCCTGGAGCAGGGATAAATTCTGGAACTTTGGCAAACGGTCTAGTTGCGCACTTTCAGAAACTTTCCTGCGTAGACTTGTTTCGTCCCGGAATTGTTCATCGCCTCGACCGGGACACTTCTGGCGTTATGATTGTTGCAAAGAGTGAGTTGGCACACCAACACCTTTCGGAACAGTTTGCATCTAGAGTAGTTAAGAAACGTTATACAGCACTTGTCTATGGAGCTACTGAACAGACAGGAGTTATAGAACTGCCTATAGGTCGTCATCCAACACACAGAGTTAAAATGTCTGTTAGTGTGAAAGGTCGTTATGCCTACACAAGCTACAGTGTCATCAAGCGTTTCAATGAATTTACTCTGCTTGACGTTGAGATCAAAACGGGAAGAACACACCAAATAAGAGTGCATCTTGCACACATCAACCATCCAGTAGTTGGTGATGATGTCTATGGTGTGGGTTGGAGTGCTAGGGTGAAGGCTGTACAACTTAGGCGTCAAATAGAGCGTGTAGGGCGGCAACTACTTCATGCTTCAAACATAAGCTTTATTCATCCCAAAACTGGCAAACTTCTCAATTTTACGGCTGCCTTACCAAAAGATTTTGAACAGATGGTATTACAATTGACATCGGCTCAAATTTCCCACTAAGATGGCTACTTGATCAGGGAAAACTTGGCAACGCTAGACCCCAAAAGTCTTGAAGTTAGCATCAAAGGTGTTAGCTTATTGAGATTTTTGGTTAGCCACGAGTCACAGTAAAATACTGTCTTCTCAGTGGCTAACACTTTTCAAATATCAGAAAATACTCTTAAAACTATGAAAAAATTAGGTGCGCTCCTCTTTTTTATATCTATATATCTTCTTCTGCCATTGACAGGGCATATGCAGCAGTCATCAAACTCTTCTTTTGGTGATGAAGACGAAGCTGTTATCAAAGTTACTACATCTAACATAAATCTTCCTGTAAGTGTATTAAATGAGAAAGGCCGATTTGTAACTAATTTAAAACAGCAAAACTTCCAAGTTTATGAAAATAATATACTTCAGCCAATAATAGAGTTTCATTCTCAAACAGACCTGCCTTTGAATGTAGCTCTTCTTATGGATACATCTACTAGTGTCCGCAACCGTCTAGAGTTTGAAAAAGTTTCTATAAAAAGTTTTTTGGGTACTGTGTTGCAAGGAAAACGTGACAAAGTTGCCTTTTATACGTTTGATACTGCTGTTCAAATGCGAGAGGATTTTACAAACGACCTACAAAAAGTACTTAGTACAGTAGATGGACTCAAAGTTGCCAACGGACAGACAAGTTTTTATGATGCAGTATTCAAAGTCTGTCGTGACAAGATGGCACGTGCAAACAGCCGCCGCAAAGTGATAGTAGTGATAACTGATGGTGCAGATACAAACAGTACCGTTACTCTACAACAGACCATAGACCTTGCACAGAAGACAGAGACTACAGTTTTTGGCATTAGTACTAAAGGAGGAGCAGTATTTAGGGTTGAAGGGACTCCTTATTTGAACGCTGATGATAAAGATCTGCGTAAACTCTGTCGAGAAACAGGTGGAGATGTGCTCTTTCCAAGTAATCCAGAAGAGCTAACAAGAGCTTTTCAAGTTGTAACAGAGTTTCTTCGTAACCAATATCTTCTTGTATATGAGCCAACCTTGACAAGTGATGGAAAGTATCATGAAATAGAGGTCAAGATAGTAGGTCAGAAAGAGAAGAATCTTCTAGCACTTACCAGAAAGGGTTACTTAGCTAAATAGGGTAGCCTATTCTATCGACTTTACACATCTAAAGCCAAGACTTGGATCTTTAAATAGTGGGTCTAAAGGGATTCTTGAGTAGGTTGTAACAAATTTTTTCTCAGATTTGTAGCTACCACCTCTTACAACTTTCATCGACTTGAGTTTCTGGTCTAACTTGCCTTTATTTCCTTCATAGAGAGTAAAATTGTCTGCTGTCCATTCAGAGACATTGCCTGACATGTCCAGTATGCCAAATGGGCTTGCACCTGTAGGGATACTTCCTTTGGGCATTGGATTGTCTACTTTCAGTTCTTTGGAGACTGCTGCACCTTCTTTCCAATCGTCACCCCATGGATAAGCTCGACCATCTTTTCCACGTGCTGCATATTCCCACTCGATCTCTGTTGGGAGCCGTTTTCCTGCCCATTTGGCATATGACGCAGCCTGCTGCCAGTCAATCCCTGTAACTGGTTTAAGGTCTGTACCAGGTGGAAACTGATATCCTTTCCAATTTTGGGGTGGGGAGGAGTTTGTTTCGTCTATGAACTTCTTGTAGTCTTGGTTGGTTACTTCCATTTTGTCTATGAAAAACGGCTTTACTGTAACTTCGTGTGAGGGAGCATCAAAGCTTTCACCTCGATCATCACCCATCTTAAAAGTTCCACCTTCTATGTAGACCATACCTGAAGGAGGGGTTGTTTTTGCATTTGTAGCAGAGCCGGGTGAACTCTTTTCTGGAGGTTTTAAGAAAAGAATTATTCCAGAGCCTACAAGAAATATTCCAATCATAACTCCAATCATGATCAAGTAGGCATTTTTCAGCTTTGTACCAGGTGGTTCTATAGGTGGAATGTTGAATAATGTGCTGGTATTGAAAGATCCGGACTGGAAAGATACCGAACCAGTTGTGTAATCTGGAGCTTTGGAGGGAGTATCAACCTCTTCTTTATATCTTTCTGGTGAACTGTTTTGTGTTTGTTGTTGAG
>JAEUQL010000179.1 GCA_016789295.1 Blastocatellia bacterium
CAAATCGCGACATATGACGCAGTCGGTACTACCTATATTGGATTTGCAATAAATTTGATTGAGTAATCGCATCAGTCGGGCAACGACTTTATTATTGCCTGAATACTGGCCTAACAAGCTGTTCGAGCGGACGCGAGCAATAAAGCTGCCCGCGCCGCTCAACACTGACATTATGTGCATTAGGAATAGGAAGAAGTCAAAAAAACATTTAGGAAAAGATGTGAAAATAGCCTGAAAGGAAAAGCAACTATAATGGCTAAAAAAGTACTTTTATCACTTCTGATAATTTTGATTTTTTCTTTTAGTTTTGTTGGACAAAATGTAAAAAGTAGTTTAGTAAAACTAGACACAAAAAAGATGGGTATTAACAAAGACGAATTTGATGCAGAAGTAATAGAAATAGAAGGTAATGAAAATATACCAAAATTAAAAGACATAACTTCATCTTGTAGTGTAATTACATTTCAAAAGATGGCTATTTATAAAATGGCTAAACTAACAGGTTATAAATATTTTCTTTCTGTATTTAAGTAAACACAATGGTTAGTATCTAATAAAAAAGACATTTTTTATTGCTCATCGTCAAAGGTTACAGTTATTCCCTTATTCTCACGAACATCTTTAATGGTTTTTATCCACCATTCTGAATCAAGATCTGATAAATCAGGGTTAAGTTCAATATTGGCTAATGTCTCGTCCAAACATTGTCTAGTTTTATCTAAGGCGTCAATCCTCATCTTGTAGTACCAAAATGAAGCAGGGCCTTCCATCGTCATCTGCTCCCATTACCGTTTTCAAGTCGTTGCAGTCTATATGAAGTCGGGTAATAGAGGTAGAAACACTTTGTCGTCTCCCGTGAATATTGTCTATTTATAGCTAAACACTCTCAACCTTTTGATAAAACTGGTTGTAAAATTGTTCCTTCAGTCACAACTTTTTGCAGAATCTGCCGATAAGTTGAATGAATAACCATTCAGAAAGATTTTAATTGTATCTCTAAAGGTCTTCACTGTTTCACGAGGGAGAGGAAATGACTATCAAGAATGTGCAGTACGACAGTGGAAGGGTAGAGGAGTTGGTGCGCCAGCTTGAAACCTTTCAAAAGAAAGAAGTAAAGCCAGAAAGTTCTTCACAAGCAAGTCAGTTGCAGCAGGTGGCCGACCCAGGTCGTGAAGAGCGGCTGTCGAGCCAGTTTTTACGCTCACGTATGAGTGTTGGAAGTAGTTTCAGGCAGAAAGAGCTATCATCTCTGCTTGCAAACAGTCTTCGAGATAGTTCGCCAGATGTTTTGAGAGGATACTTACAAAACATTGCTCGCGCTTCTCAAGGCATCGATCCTGCAAGACAGAGCCAAACTGCAAGCTCTCTTCAGAAAGTAGCCCAGGTGATCGACAAAGGTACACCAGGGCAAAGAACCATTGTAGCTAATCCACTCAGCCAGACTGACAAAGCACTGCAAGCAGCCGAGTCAACACAAGAAGAGATAGAGCCTATCTTGGATACTTTCAATAACATTGTTGGCCTACTTGAGCCTGCAATTGTCATAGATCAACCGGTACAGAGGTTGGTTGCTACAGCTACTCAACCTATAACCTCTCCTGTAGAAGCTCGGCAGAAACTTTCTGCAGCAGGACTTTCTAAAGGTTCTATCGACTGGATGTTTGACAAAACAGCTTTGCGCATGGCCAACCTATCTACAGATCTCTTGAAAGAGAAGGTTGCACCACTCAGTTCCAGTCAAGAGATTGAAGTGGCAAAGAAGATTTCGAAGCTTTCTGACACTCAAGCTGACACTTTTGCCAAAGCAACACCAGCTCAACAGAAAGAACTTATAGACTTTCCTGCAGAAACACTGGCCAACAAGCTAGACCAGTTAGCAACTACACCTTCAGACCCTACTCCTGCTCCAATTACCGATCCAACAGCAGCACGTGCAAAACTTACTGAAATAGGTTTTGCAGGTAGTACTGTACGTCAGATACCTGACACGGCAGCAGTTCGCTTAGTCGCTCTTGATGCAGACCTGCTCAAAGAGATATCTCTGCAGAATGCAACTAGCGAGAGGGCTTTTGCTCGAAAGATCGATGGCTTACCACAAGAAGCTTTTGACAAATTGAAAGGTCTACCAAAAGCCGAACAGACCAGAATAGCAAAGCTTACAAGTCAGCAAATGATCGAAGAGCTTTCCAAGATTACTCCTCCTCCTCCTCCGCCACCTCCTCCAGCAGCAAAAGCCGAAGCCGTATTTAATGCCGTTGAGATTGTGCTAGGACGTAAACCTGGTAGCAGTGCTGAAAAAGCTGCTGCAGCTCAAGTGATTAAAGAAAATCTTTCTGTTCGCGAAATTCGAGATGCCCGTAGCAAGCGTAAAGACCCAGAACTACTTGCCGACATATACCCAAAGAATGGAGAGTTGAAGGTTAGTGGCAACAAGAAAGTTTTCTGGAATGGTTACGACCGCATACACTTTGCTGCACGCCATCTTATAGAGACTTTCGATACAGCAGACATTAAGAGCAAGAATGGTTGGTGGCCAGTTGGCACTACTTCAGAGCAACTTGATGGCTATCTTAAAACCATTATCGAAACCTATGGCAGTCAGATACAGTTGCCAAATGCTGGCAGCACTGGCCCAGGCTTCAAATACTACGACTTTGACGTACCAAATAGTAATGGCATCAAGGCCAGAGTTGGTATTCAGAGCGATGGTCGTATCACAAGCTTCTTCGCAACTAGTGGTCCCAATGTTATCAGTGTCAGTGATAGCGAAGTTCAAACACTATTAAATATAGCTCGTAGCTAAAAATAAAAGAGAGACCTCTTTATGAAAGAGGTCTCTTTATTAAGCCCTTTCTGGTGGTTCTCTTCTGAAATATCCCCACTGACCGTGTAGTCTATCCGTACCTGTATTCTTTTCTAAGCCTTCTGCAGCTTGTCGTATCGCTTCAACAACGCCAGGAACTACATAATGATTGCCTCCACTGGAGAGCGGAATCTGTGCTCTATAGTCATTGAGTGTGCCAAGCCCCAAACTAAACTGTGTCACTTGCGCATAAAGCCCTTTCATCCTCTCTAAAAAAGCTACCAATCCACTTGTAGCAAAATAGGAGTAAGGAGGCAAAGCACGTAGGTGTTTCTTTAGTGCTTCGGATGATTGGTAAACGTGTACTCCTCCTTTTGCAGCAGTTGGCAGATTTCTAGCTGTTGACACAACTGCAATAGGTCTCAAATCAATAAAGCCATTGTTGCAATAGAAGTACTCTTTCAAGAGTGCCAAATCCTTCGCTCTGTTGACTCCTATAGCTTTTGCTGATGATGAGATATACTGCTGAATTTCGTTTCTGGTCTTCATCAGTATGTCGAGTGGAGCAATATAGCTGCCTACAAGAATAAAAGTTTCACCCTTCTTGTTAAAAATAATAGGGGAGCCTAACGAAACTACGGTATAAACATACTTGATAACTTCATTCATTACTTTTGAGAAAGCTTCATTGCGGCTTTGATAATTACGGCTAGAAAGATGCTTGATACTTTCAAGATCTTTAGCTTCTGTTGCAGTTACAAGCGTAACAAAATCTCTACAAGTCTGCTCAAGTTCCCAAGTGATCAGATCCTCAAAAAATAGTGGTTTTGAGTACTGCTCAAAAAACTCTCTTGGATTGAATGTAGATAAAGAGACTTGTGCAGGTATGGCATCTGCATCAAAAGTCCTCAGACGATGCAGTAGGATAGCCAGACCAAGCATATGGAGTTCTGCTTGGTGCTTTGCCGAACCTAGATCTTGGTAAGACTTCACATCTAGCCCACTGATCTGTGCTTCAAAAAGTTGAGGCTGCGAAAGAAAGTCAAAGACTAATCTAGCATTTTCTGTTTCTGTGTAGTAGCAAGTGTTATTTACAAACCACGGCAGTTCTGGATCGTCACCAACTATAGCTTCTTCGGCCAAAACAAGCCCCAACTCGCTTGCCGATGCAACCCTCATAACTCGGTAGAGCGCGTCAGTATTTGGAACCGAGAAACGACCATTCTCACCAGACCTAACTTGAATTTTTGGAATATATTCCTGGCCTTTTTCAAAAGATACAGCTATTTCATTCTCTGCACGCTCGTGTATTGTTAGCGGTGGATATACCTTCACTTTTCCTCTGCGAAGATCTTCTTCTGGAATCAATTTGTAACCTTGTTCAGAAGTTTCACGCATGGCTCTAAGTAGACCACTCTGGACAGGAAGGCTTTCATTATTAATTATCGCATCTATGCCTATGGCCGCAGCCGTAACAAGCATTTTGATTCCACACTCTGCATATAGCTGGTGGAGCTGTTCAGCAAAAATCTGTTTGTCGCGCAAACGTTCGTCAAGTGCACTGTGAGCAAAGCCAAGCCTGATAGTTCGTTCCCCTTCTGCCCCTTCGTCATACATACCTCCAACAGCAGTAGTATGTGCAGCAATAACCTCTTCGGCCATTTCATTGCGAATGTAGGCAAGATCATCTCTAACACAAGTTAAGTAGATCCTTTTCAGGTCTGTTATCTTCTCATATGAACTTATCCCAAGCGATTTGCAGATAGTCTCTAGGTTACTCAAATGGTAAGCTGCAACACTAGCAAGCGGAATGCCCACTATAACAGCTCGAAATCTTCCATTTCTTTTGTGCTGTTTGTTGTAGTCTTGTAAAAATTCTGTAAAAGGTCTTTTGAGACTACTCTTGATAGATGATGACAGATAGTTAAATTTCTCATCTTCGCTACTGTCAAAGCTTAGATTGCCACCAGCAAGAAAACTTCTTATCTGCTCTAACCTCTCTTCATAAGTATGTCTAGCAAGATTGGCAAGGCCAGGAAGCTCAGGATTAACACTCATGCGATGGAGATCTATAACAATTCCAGAAACTGTTTTATAACCTCTATTATTTATATGTTTTGGTAAAAAATCTTTACCGTAAAAACTTTCATAATAGTCAAAAAGCCTTGCACTGAAGGATCTAATCTCTTCTTTTGTAAGTCCAGTAACAACAATTGTTGGACTGTCTTGTGGAGGAACAGTAGTGTAGAGCATCATCTCTTCGAAGATCTCTAACATCTTCATTATTGCTGTACCACCTACTGCACCAGTACCACCAAATACTATATAGGTTCTTTTGAAAGCACCTGCAATGCGGCTGGCTTCAACCAACCTCTGACCAAATCGACTTTTCTTGTAACGTCCCAACTGAGCCATAACACAACTCCTGCAATGGATTTTTCAGCAGTATCTTACAGCGAATGGGATTAAGAATCGATCTAGAAAAAGGCTTGTAGGAGATTTTTCTGTGGCAGACCTATACAAAGATGTCTCTGTATAGGTCTGATTGGTTTTGTGTAGATCTATTCAGTTATGTTTGAACAAGATCCTGTAGAAGCAACTGCCTCCACCACGCGGAATTGTGCGCTTCAAGCTCACCTTTGCATCAAGTGCTTCACGATGCATGTTGAGTTCTGCAGCACAAACTTCAGGGAAATCTGCTGCTATTTGGGAGATAGGGCAGTGTTTGATTGTAAGCATATACTCGTTACACCCAACGGCTTCTACTTCAACAAGATAACCAAGGCTTCTTAGTAGTTCTGCAAGTTCGCTTACTTTAGTAACTTCAAGACTTTTACCTTTGAGTTTTTCTTGTAGTTGTGCAAGAAACTGCTCTGCTCGACTCGAAAATATAGTCCTTACAGCCTGATTGCCAAAAAGTTTCTTGACCTGATGTAGTACGTCGCTGGCTAGATCGCTATATGCTGATGGGAAAAGTTCGTGTCCCTTGTCCGTGAGTTTGTAAAGATACGAAGGTCTGCCCCTTTCGTGTGCTTTCTCATCTTCTATTCTCATGCAGACCAGACCATCTCGTTCAAGACGGCTGAGATGACCACGAATGTTGACACCCGAAACTTGGAGTTGATTACTGAGGTCAGAAACTGTCATCTCACCGTTGACTTTGAGCAGTTCCAAAACCTTGTCTCTTGTTGTGTTGCTTAAAGACTCTTTGATCATAAAAGCATAGAGATTTATTTAACATTTATATTCTGTATTTTAGCTTGTCAGGTCAATAGTAGCACTTGAAATCTATGTATTCAAATCAATCTCAGAAAGAAATAGCGAATTATTTAATCTCTATGTTATCTATTTATTTTTTCTTGCCCCTGGTCGGCCCCCTTTATTAAGCCACTTCATGGCTGGTAAGGTTGCCGAGTAGTTCAACTATGGAATAGAATAGACGGTTTTCTTAGTCAGTCTAAATAATCAAGAGGAAAAAAGATCTTATGACTCGGATTGAAACAATAAAAGCTCGTGAAATCCTCGACTCTCGTGGAAACCCAACGGTCGAGGCAGAAGTTGAACTGGAATCAGGTGCACGTGGCCGCGCTGCAGTGCCAAGTGGTGCATCCACAGGTGAAAACGAAGCTTTAGAGCTAAGAGATGGTGATAAATCGAGATATCTTGGCAAAGGTGTTAGAAAAGCCGTCGAAAATATCAATACTCTTATTGCAACAGCACTCACTGGTCTTGATGCTACTGATCAAGCTGGAGTTGATAAGACTATGCTCGCTCTTGACGGCACAAAAAACAAAGAGAAGCTAGGAGCTAATGCTATCTTGGCTGTATCACTTGCAACAGCACGTGCCGCTGCCTACTGTCTCGACCTTCCACTCTACAAATATCTTGGAGGAGTAGGTGCTCGTACACTGCCTGTTCCAATGATGAACATACTAAATGGTGGAGCACACGCAGACAATAACGTAGATTTCCAAGAATTTATGATCCTTCCTTGGGGTGCAGAGAGCTTTGCTGAGGCAATACGTTGGGGAACCGAGGTCTTTCACACACTCAAGAAAGTGCTCAAAGATCGCGGCTACATCACAAGCGTTGGTGATGAAGGCGGCTTTGCCCCTAGCCTCAAATCTAATGAAGAAGCTTTGGAAGTGATCTTACAAGCCATCGAGAATGCTGGCTACAAAGCTGGTGAGCAGATAGCTCTTGGCCTCGACGTTGCTTCAAGTGAATTCTACAAAGATGGAAAATATATCTTCAAAAAATCTGACCACTCAGAAAGAACTGCCCAGCAGATGGTAGAGTTCTACGCAAACTGGGTGCGCCAATATCCCATCTTTTCTATAGAAGATGGTATGGCAGAAGGAGATTGGGAAGGTTGGGCACTGCTCACAAAAGAACTTGGGAGCAAAGTTCAACTAGTTGGTGATGATCTATTTGTTACTAATACAG
>JAEUQL010000017.1 GCA_016789295.1 Blastocatellia bacterium
ACACAGAGCAGGCTTGGTTTTCTTCCAGAGCACCATACCGATTTTATCGGCTCTGTTTTGGCTGAAGAGATGGGTTTTATTGGAAGTATCTTTGCACTTACGTTATATTTGTTTGTAATAATCCATGCAATAGGGATAGCAGAACGAGCCAGAGACAGATTTGGAATGTTGATGATATTTGGATTTGTCGCTGTCTTTTCATATCAGGTTATCATCAATCTTGGAATGGTTGTTGGTTTAGTTCCTATTATGGGAATAACTCTACCACTGATGAGTTATGGAGGATCATCGATTCTCAGTACAATGATTGCTATTGGCTTGATAATGAACGTAAAGTTGCACCGTTTTGCTAATTGAGAAAGGCATTTGGGTAAGCTCCGTGAAGGATTTTTGGAACTTGCCCCAAGTTTGACAAACAAGATTATAAGACTGCTTGCTCCACTTCTCAGGATGTTTGAATCTTTTATCGCATCTGTGTAGCAGGAAGTGTAACTACAACTTAAGTCTAAATTATAAGATTGACAGGGTTGAGCAGGCTGCTTTGTAGAGTTCAATGGATTGAACCAGATTATGACACGAGTTCTATTCAAGCTCTAACAGCAGAGTTGGTCACCAAAAAAGTTTTCAAGTTCTCAAGTTTTTTCAGTGGTCCAGTGGACAAAAGTTCTTTCTGACCTCTTTAGCGGTCTCTTCAAATTCTAGTTCTGTGTCAACTTTTAACAGTTGACAAGGGGAGATCTGCATTCAAGTAAGATCTCTGTAGTCAAAAGAGACCTTAAATAGAAAAGAAATAGAAAAGAGTTGCCACACTGAAAGCCTACCAGATAGCAGACTGAAGACTCGACTACCCTTCCAAGCTCACCCGGAAAAGAGGAAACTTAATGGCAAAAGAGATGATCATCAGTTCGAGTGCACACGAAAAGAAGATCGCTATCGTGGAAGATGGTATTGTCACTGAATACTATGTGGAGCGTAGTGATGAGACACAAGGAATAGCAGGTAGTATCTACAAAGGGCGGGTAATGAAAGTTTTACCCGGCATGCAATCTGCATTTGTAGACATAGGTTTGGAAAGAGATGCTTTCCTTTATGTATCTGACTTCTTTGAAGAGGAAGGTTTAGAAGAGTTTGAAGAGATAGCAGAAGTCAAAGACACAAAGAGAGTGGATTTTGTCAAACAGGATGTTGAGGAGAAAAGACCCCAGCTTCTGCAAGAACAGAAAGAGCCTCAACTTGTAGCCTCACCTGCAGCTCTTGAACAAGAATCCCTTGAAGAAGAGCTAGAAGATATAAGTTTTATAGGAGATAACAGCTTCATAGATGAAGTAGAGGATCTGAGTGAAGTACCTTCAGAAATAACGGCTGATGTAGAGATTGAAGATGAAAGCTTGCAGCCTGAAAAAGTTGCTGAAGGAGTGCCTGAAAGAGTACACGAAAGAGTTGAAGATAGTTTAGAACAAGAAGGCAAAGAGCCAGAAAGCATAGAAGATACAGAAGACGACTACGATCTAGTTTTGGCTACAGATGAACTGCTGCACAGAGAGAACATCTCTCTACCACAGCCACAATACACACCTCCAGCAAGCAGTTTTATAAGGATACAGGATGACGAAACCGAAGAGCCAGCTCTGTCAGAAACAGAAGTTGGAGAGGTTGTAGAGACAGTCATCAGTCAGCCCGACACACCAGAAATTGGAGAAGCTTCTACTGCAGAAGCATTGGTAACTACAGAAGCAGTAGAAACATCATTAGAAGCTACTGCTGTAGCAGAAGAGCCAGAAGTGACTGGCAAGAAGAAGCGTGGTCGTAGCAAAGAGAAAGAGCCTGTCAAGAAGAAAGCTCCTGCGAAGAAGAGGGGTAGGAAGGCTGCTGCCGAGGAGGTTGTAGAACCAGTTGTTGAAGCTGAATCAGCAGAGGCTCAAGCAGTCTACGAGCGCATAATTGATGACGAGATAGAAGACGAGGAAGCAGGTGAGCTTCTTAAAGATGCTCTTGTTCAACAGAAGATAGTTGAGCAGATACGAAAAGCCGAGTTTGAAGTCTCATTAGTCCCAGTTGAAGAACCAGAGGTAAGGGTTGGTTCTCTCCAAGGACATATTCAGGGATCAGCCAACTTTGAACGTGTAGTTGATGACTCTGCTTCAGAAGAGAAGATTGCAGATGTAACTTCAGAAAAGAGCGAAGATGTTGTAGAGCAAGATGATGAGTCTAAACTCTCTGACGATCTTGCCACTGATGGTGGTGAGTCTGATGAGTCGAGGTCAGCCAAATTCAGATCTGACCAGCACCAAGGCCGACAAGACTTCTCTATGAGACGTGGTGGTGGTAGAAGACGAGGGCGCCGAGGTGGCAGTGGTGGCTCTTCTCGACCTCCTATGGCTCATCAGAGTGATGAGAATTTGGAGAAGTCTGAGCCTCCATCAAAAGATCTACCTATTAATCGACATCACCAGCCTGTTATAAGTGAGCTTCTGCACGAAGGCCAAGAGATAATGGTTCAGATTGCTAAAGAACCTATAGCACTGAAAGGTGCTCGTATAACTTCACATATTGCACTACCCGGACGTTACTTGGTCTATATGCCAACGGTCAATCATATAGGTGTTTCCCGTAAAATAGGTTCAGATTCGGAAAGGTTAAGACTCAAGAGAATTATACTTTCAATCAGGGATAAAGAGAAACCAAGTGGTGGATTTATTGTCAGAACTGCTTGTGAAGGCCATACAGAACAAGAACTTCACGATGATATGATGTACTTGGTAAGAACTTGGCAAGATATCAAACGTAGATCAGAGCGTACAAAAGCCCCATCACTTGTATATCGTGAACTCGACCTTGTGCAGAGAAGCTTGAGAGATCTCCTATCCGAAGATATGGCATCTATCAGAATAGACAATGAGACCGAGTATGCTCAAATAGTAGACTTTGTCAATCGTTTTCAACCAAAGCTTGTCAAACGTGTCAAGCTTTACACCTGGCAAAAACCTATCTTTGAAGAGTACGGCATTCAGGAAGAGATTGATAAAGCTATTAAGCCAAGAGTTTGGCTACGTTCTGGTGGCTATATAGTGATAAATCAGACAGAAGCTTTGGTTGCAATAGATGTAAACACTGGCAAGTTTGTTGGTAGATCTAACCGTCTTGAAGATACCATCACCAAAACCAATTTGGAAGCAGTAAAAGAGATAGTTAGACAGATCAGGTTGAGAGATCTTGGCGGTATTATAGTTCTCGACTTTATAGATATGGAAGAGCGTAAGAACCGCTTACGTGTGATGCAGGCTCTTGAACAGGAGCTGAAAGCTGACAGAGCACCTTCAAAAGTTCTTCAATTTAATGATTTTGGCCTTGTAGCAATTACTCGCAAAAGAGTTCGCCAAAGTCTTGAACGTACTCTGTGCAGCCCTTGTCCGTACTGTGAAGGCTCTGGCCTTGTCAAATCTCCTCAAACCGTCTGCTATGAGATTCTTGCCGAAGCTCGTCGCATAGCTGCCGAAACAGAGATACATCCAGGTACTGAGATAATTTTGCGTATAAACAACGAAGTAGCCGAAGCTTTACGTGGCTCAGAAAGGAAAGTTCTGAGTGAAATAGAGGCCCATTTTGGTTGCAGCATCAAGATTAAAGGCGATGCAGGCGTTCATCAAGAACGTTTCGATTTTGCAATTGTTTAGCCAGTATCTAGAAAGAAACTCTAGCCCCAGTTTAGACAAGTTCTAAACTGGGGTTTGTTATTTCAGTAGAGTATCTGCACCCATAGTTAGAAAAAGAATAATACTTAGCAGTGCATTTGTAGTAAAGAATGCAGCATCTAGTTTAGAAAGGTCTTCTGGCTTTACCAAACTGTGCTGGCGTAAGAGAAGCAACCCTGCAGCAAATATTCCTACTGCTCCTAACCAAGAAAATCTTGCTACATAGAAAAGTAACAGCATCAGAATAAAGACTAGGGTGTGTAGCAATCTTGAGATTAGCAGCGCGCGATCAATGCCAAACCTTTTGGGGATAGAGTAGAGACCTGATTTGAGGTCAAAATCATAATCTTGACAAGCATAGATTATGTCAAAACCTGCTGTCCACAACATCACTATTGCTGAAAGTAGTAAGGGAGTCGGTGCAAACTCTCCACGTACAGCAAGCCAAGCACCAGTTGGAGCTATTGCTAAACACCAACCAAGTACAATATGTGATAGTGAAGTAAATCGTTTAGTGTATGAATAGGCAAGTACTGAGCCGAGTGCAACAGGTGAGAGAATAAGTGTAGTGCTGTTGAGCATTGCTGCACCTAGAATAAAAAGTAGACTGGACACTATAGTAAATACCCAAACAAACTTTGTAGATAGCAGTCCAGCAGCAAGTGCACGCATTTTGGTTCTGGGATTTGCAGCATCAAACTTTCTGTCTACAAGCCTATTAAAAGCCATTGCTGCAGAACGCGCTCCAACCATGCAGACTGTTATCCACAGAAGTTTGTTGATAGGTGGTATGCCACCTGCTGCCAAAACTGCTCCAAGCAGCGCGAAAGGTAGAGCAAAAAGTGTATGCTCGATCTTGATCATCTCTAGGGTAATCTTTAAACTCTTCGCTACTGTCATTTTTAGTTTTCTCGGTAAATATTTTCCTGCAATTATACAAAGTCGATATGGAATACAGAAATCTACACGCCTGGAATGTTACACCTTCAGAAGCTATACAGATACAGAAAAGCCTTGCAAGCCAGATCAGAGAAGAGCCTCTTTCAGATAATATAAGATATGTTGCAGGTGCTGATATATCTTTTGAAAAATTTTCTGACATTGTCTATGCTGCATTTGTAGTTATTGACATAAATAGCCTCGATGTAGTAGCTCATTCTAGTGTTGTAACAGAAGCCAAATTCCCTTATATACCTGGCCTTTTCTCTTTTCGAGAATCTCCACCACTGCTTCAAGCTTGGAAGCAATTGACTGTTGAACCTGATGTTGTAATGTTTGATGGGCAAGGGATTGCCCACCCTCGCCGGTTTGGAATTGCTTCTCACATGGGACTGATAATCGACAGACCTTCAATCGGTTGTGCAAAGACCATACTGGTAGGCAAGCATGGAGCAGTTGAAGAAGAGGCAGGTAGCAGGACGGCGTTGATAGATCGTGGTGAGGTTGTAGGTGCAGTTGTTAGGACGAAAAGAAAAGTCAACCCAGTATTTATATCTGTTGGTCATAGAGTAACCCTTGATGAGGCTACAGTATTGGCATTAAAAGTAACAAAAGGCTATAGAATCCCGGAGCCGACTAGGCAGGCACACCTTCTCGTAAACAAGCTTAGGCTTAAAGAGAGGGCTTGACATCCTCCACAGCCTAGCTAATGCCAAGCCTCGTGGTGCAGAGACACAAAGCCTTTCCGAAGGTAGTTAAGAATATTTCGATTCTCATCTTGGCTCATCTCTAATCCACAATAGGGGCATTTATGCCACCTTTGTGAGAGTACCTTTAGCATCTGTGAATGTACAACTTTAAGATCAACTCTGTTGGCTTTGATATCGGGCAGTTGCTGAGCTTGATCTTGATAGGAGATAGATTTTGTAGCGGCATGGCGTCTTGCAGGGCTGCATTGTACAACTCTCTGCAAATGTCGAGAGTGTTGCTCACTGCATCACTTACTTCTACTCGATATTGGTATGTTTTTCTCGTATATCTACTCTTTGTGTTTGCACGTATTGCTTAATTAATTCAAGCGGTGTGCCACCAACGGTGACGGCGAAATAGGAAGGACTCCACATATGCCCTTTCCACAACTGATTCTTAATTGTTGGAAATTCTTGAAACAGTCTGCGTGCTGATACTCCCTTGAAACTGTTGATCAGTTTGGAGAGTTGATGCGTGGGCTTTGTCCTTAAAACAATATGAACGTGATCGATTTGCGTTTCAATTTCTATCAATTGGCAACCACTATCACTAATCAAAACCGTAAGAATTTCTTTCAATCTATCACTAATTTCTCTTGTGAGAACCGAACGGCGATATTTTACACACCATACAATATGATATGTGAGTAAATAGACTGAATGGCCGCTGCTTTCAAGTTCATCTTTCACGAGCTCTTTATAGCAAAAATCAAATTTGAAAACAATGGCTTAACTCTCTATATTATCTAGGATTTCCGTTTAGCAACCGAGAGTGGAATTCATCCTTGGCCAACATAAAATCTTTGGCTGCGAAGAGTGATAAATGGAAAAAGCCACAGAGGCTAGTTTCTGTGGCTTAAGAACAGAGCGTTTAGAACAGTTCTATTTTACAACTGTAAAGAAGGTCTTTGGCTCTACGGTTTGACCCGAAACCTGGTCGGTGATACGAACTACAGCTTCATAATCTCCAGGCTCAAAATCTTTCAATGAGAACATACGACCCAAAGTGATCTGCTGCCCGTTACCATCAAGGTCAACAGTTGGGATCTTGCCATCTTCTTTGAATCTCATAACCTCTTTACCTTGCTTCGTAATCACATACTCAACATCAACTTTGGGTCTCAACTCCATCTGGTCGATCTGTATGTTGTAAGCTTGTAGATAGAGTCCTACAGATTGGCTTGGCTTGAAGCGTTGAGGTACGTTTGGACGAACTTTGTTTGAGCCAAAAATAAATTGTCCTGCTGCTACTTTGCCGTTGAGCGACTCTATCAGGTCTGCAACAACAAGTGAACTCGATTGGAGCTTGTCTGTGGTGTACTTAGGTACTTCAAAACCTTGGTGAATAATACCTGTGTGACCACTAACTACATCTCTAACAACAAGATCTACTTTGTAGCGGCCTGGCTCAAGTATGATGTTCTTCTGATAGACAGAACTGCGTTTGGATTCTATCTGAAGGTCTTCTTCACGGCAGCGAGCTTCAACTACATCTTCAAATATTCCTGCTTTGCGGCCAGAAAGTGCTGTGATGCGTGCGTAGATGTTGACGGTAGCTTGTGCTATTCCACCAATATTTTTGTAAGAGAGGTCTGAGTTGTCGAGTTGAAGTGTAAATGAACTTACTACAGACGAATCACTTACTTTCATATAGTCTATTCTTATTGCGAAGGGTAGGACATCAAACTGTACAGTAGGTTCGCTTACTCTCGCTTGTAGGTCTTTGAATTTAACCGAAGGAGCTTTCTGAAGGTTTGTAATTAGTTGTAGTCTTTCAAAAGGGTTGTCTTGAAGACGGCGGCCATATGGCAATCTGTCACGGTTGCCAGGGTTGAAGGCCACACGGTCAGACTTGCGAGAAAGCCCTATCTGTTCGAAGTAGTTAAGACCTGCGTTTGGAACGTAAAGAAGAGCATCTTTCTCGTCAGGACTACGAGCAATTCTGTATTCACCTGTCATTGTTGGATCTACAAACTCGATCTCAATACCAGAGCCTACTCCCTCAAGGTATCTGTAGAACCATATCTCAAAGGGATATGTTGAGGTAGTGCCACCACCTTCAGCAAAAGGTCTTTCATAAGGACCGCCTGCTGGATGTGACTCTATGCTGTCTGGTGGACCAAAAGTGATGTATATACGGCCTCTATCGGTCTTCCAGCCAGGTATACCAGAAGAGAACTTTTCGTTTGAGTAGGCGATACGACGGTAATACTCTTCGCGGTATTCGTTCTCTGTAGTGTCAGGGTCTGGATCGCGCCTTAGCCAAAACTGCTCAATGAACTGTTCTCGTTCTTCGTCTGTTTGAAGTTTCTTAAATGCTGCACGTTCTTCTGGAGTAATAATATATGCGACATCGTTATCAAGCCACCGCTTGTAGACTTTGTCTCCATCTTCACTTTTACGAACCTGTTTTTTGCGTTTCTCTTTGGTTGTGTCATCTGAACTTCCTGACTTGCCGGCTGCCAAGACTGGAAGTGCTTGGAAGACGAAGAGTAGCGCGATAAACAGTAGATAAAATCTTTTTAATAATAACTTTTGTTGTGTCATTCTGAACCTCCAATTACTGGCCTCAAAAACTTTACTGGCAGAAGTCTATTCTGTCTCTTCTGCTTCTTCTACCGCTTCTTCTGTCCTGGGTTTACCAAAGATCCAAGCAATACCAACACTAAAGAAATAAAGTATCATCATTGGCACTGCAAAGACCATCATGTTAGGAATGTCCGTCGTTGGTGAAAGTAAGGCTGCAATTATAAATACTGCTACTAGTGCGTGACGCCAAAAACGGAGCATAAAGCCCGGAGTGACAATGCCAAACCGAGCTAGAAATAGTACAACTGTTGGCATTTCAAAAACAAGCCCAAGTCCTAAAATTATAGTAATTATAAGATCGAAGTACTCATTTACTTCAATCAGTGTCTGAAAGTTTTCAGATACCGATAAGAGAAACTCTACTGCGCGTGGAAAGGCTATGTAGTAAGCAAAGACCGCGCCTAGCAAGAAAAAGAATGTTGCCATCAGTACAAATGGGACTACATAGACTTTTTCGTGTGGGTAGAGGCCAGGCTCTATAAATTTCCATACCTGAAAGAGAAGAAAAGGGACACTCAGAACAAAAGCAGCATAAAAAGCAACTTTTACGTAGAGATTAAACCCTCCTTGCAATGTATGAACAACAAGTCGGTCATTGGATGAAGTGTACTCTGTTATGTCTACAGGAAGCTCAAAGCCTTCAGGTATGACCTTCTGCCCGACCGCAAGAGGTGCTGATGCTACTGCCAATCTCTTGCCATCTTTGCGTATTATTTTGGCTGGCATTGTGGTGCCAGGTGGTATTGTGACACCTTGCAGATTGGCTTCTCTAACAAAAGCATACGTAAAGGATGTGTTGTCAGCAAGCTCTGAGATGTTTTGCAACTGTACAATATTGTTTTTTAGCTGGTACTGTTTTGCTTTTTGCAGAGCTTCACGAACAGGTTTATCAAGTATCTGGTATATCTTGTCTGAAACTGCAAAACACAAAACAAATGCTATTGCGATTGAGATAGCCGAAAAGGTAAGACGCCGTCTAAGTTCATCGAGGTGGTCGAGAAACGACATCTCTGGTTCCGGCTCAATGTTGCTGCTCATTATGTTAAAACGCCTCTTTGGATCAAATTGCGGATCAAATTGCTTGTTAGCTCAATTTACGCTGCTTGAATCTGCACTAAGCTCAGTCTTGTTAAGCAGAGTAGAAGGTTGGGAAGCTTCTGGTTTCTTTATTAGAAAGCTTGCAGAGCCTACAGTCTCTAAAGCAGGTTCTGCAGACTCTTCTCTCTTTTCTTCTATCTCTATAAGGCTGGCTTCTGTTGAAGTAGTGGCAGAGCTTTCGGTTTGATCGGTTTCATCAATCTTCTTTGCTGTAGCAATCTCGGCTCTCTTTATCTGTTTGCGTTCAATGTCTCTATCAACTTCGCTCTCCCAAGCGTGCTTAAATTCATCGGAAGCTCGGCGCAGTTGAGACAAGGTTCGACCTAAAGTCTTTGCAATTTCAGGAAGTTTGCGTGGCCCGAAAATTATCAGAGCAAACACTACAATAAAAAACATTTCTGACCAGCCAAGGTTGCCCATATTTTTGAAGCTCTTTCTGTAAAGAAAATTTTCTGTTAAGGATATGCTAAAAGCTTAAATTCTATATTAGTGACCGTACAGACCCAAGTCAAGTAGAGCAATGGTCTAGAGGTCTTTCCAGTAAGTTTCACTTTTGAACTCACTCAGATTCTACGGTCAGACTCTATGATCCGGTTTGGAGTTGCTTTAAGATTTTAGCCAGTTGTAGGAAAGCTGAAAAAGATCTTTTTAAGGATACTTTGTATCCAAAGCATTTCACTGGCTTCAATTTGACAGTGTTTTCATAGCTCAACTATAATTTTCACGGCTTAAAGTATTGCTTATGATCGGGTATTTTCTATGCAGAAAAGTACTGTTTTAGTTGTAGTTTTGGCAGTTTTGTTTACCGCTCTGTTTACCGCTAACCTTTCTCATCTCCAACAGGTTTCGGCCTCAGCACAACAAAATCAAGTTGAGAAGCCTGAAAAAGAAGAGACAACCAATATCAAGATCACAAACGTTACTCTTCCTGTAATTGTGACAGATAAAGATGGAAGGTTTGTTTCTAACCTCACTGAAGAGAATTTCGAGATATACGAAGACAAAAAACCACAGAAGATAGTCAGTTTTCAAGCGCAGACCGAACTTCCTTTATACTTGGGCATACTGCTTGACACTAGTGCCAGCGTGAAGGGGAAATTGAAATTTGAGAAAGAGGCTACAATCAGTTTTCTTCAAACTGTTCTCAGAAGAAGGAAGGATCAAGCTCTGTTTGTTACGTTTGATTCAACTATCGAAATGCGCCAGGACTTTACAGATGACCTGAGCCTTCTGATCAAAGCAATCAATCCAGTGAAGGCAAGTGGGGAGACTACTCTTTATGATGCTGTCTATAGAATTTGTGAAGAGAAGATGAACAATGTTCCTACACCTCGCAAAGTGATAGTAGTCATCTCTGATGGTGCTGACACTGCAAGCCAGCGCAAGCTTGAAGAGGCAATTGAGATTGCTCAAAGAAACGAAGTAGTTATTTTTGGCATCTCCACAAATGGTGCAGGATTTTTTGGAATTGAAGCTGGACAGGTTGACAATGTAGACGATAAGGAACTGCGTCGCCTCTGTGAAGAGACAGGAGGAGAGATATCGTTTCCAGGAAACTATCTAGATCTCGAAAGAGCATTTGCAAATATAAATTCCAAGTCTAGAAAGTACTACCTGCTTGCTTATGAACCAGATGACCCAGACCGCCCTGGATATCGTAAGATAGAGGTAAAGCTTGTAGGTCGTAAAGGGTTAAACCTCAGAACTCGTAAAGGCTACCTTGTAGCCAAAAAGTCTGCTAGTTAATAGCTACTATTTAGTGGAGAAGTTACTATGAAGAATAGAGTTCTTTTGTTTGCATTGATTGTTGCTCTACTGATTACTGGTTCTACAAACCAGGCTGACACTAGCAGTGGAACCAGTCAGGACGGGAAACAGAATACAAGAACCAGAAATGCACAGAAGCAGCAGGATAGTGAAGAAGGCGAAGTGTTAAAAGTTGGAACCGAATTGGTCACGGTTCCGTTTAGCGTTACAAACAAGCAGAACAGGTATATTACAGATGTTAAACAAGAGGAAGTGGCTGTTTTTGAAGATGGCAAGCAGCAGGAGTTATTCTCTTTCACTCGTGAAACCGATCTGCCACTAACTTTTGTAATACTACTTGACATCAGTGGTAGCCAAGAACTAACGCTTCCTTCACAAAAAGAGGCAGCAATAAATTTTCTAGAGAAAGTGATTAGGCCAGAAAAAGATTTAGCTGCAGTAGTAACCTTTCGAAAAGATGTAGAGATGCTTCAAGGTCTTACAGCAAATATCAGACAGATAAGAACTGCTCTTGACAGTATAAGATTTACTCCAGGATCGGCTTCTGTTTCGGGAACTCCTCCGTTAGGAGGGTCGGCCTATGCTGGAACTTCACTCTATGATGCAATATATGTCACTACAGACGAATTGTTGGCCAAAGAGGCTGGCAGACGTGTGATAATAATGCTCACAGATGGTAGAGACACAACTTCTAGCTATAGTCGCCAGAAAGCTATAGAGAGAGCGTGGAGGTCAGAAGTTCTGGTCTATTCAATAGGCATTGAAGGAAGAGGACAGTATGGTGGACAGGTCTTCACTGAAGACGTTGACAAAAAGACCTTACAGACCATTTGTGAAGAGACTGGAGGGCGCTTGTTCCTTCCAAAGAGTGAAAGTGAGTATCAGAATGCTTTCAGACAGATAGAAGATGATCTGCGACAGCAGTATATACTGGCTTACACTCCATCAAACGATACAACAGATGGAGCTTTTCGTACTATAACAGTAAAACTCAATAGAAAAGATTCTAGAGAGGTAAAAGTTTTACATAGACGTGGCTACTATACCAAAAAAGGTGTCTAAAGGTTGGGTCGGACGGGCACTTTGAATAATAACTGAATCGAGGTAACTCTATGAAAAAAATGTTTTTACTCGGCATAGTGCTAGCTGTTAGTGCTGGCACTTTCTACACAGGTTTGGCTTCCAGTAAACCTTCTCTTTATCTAAACAGACTAGCCGGATCTAATGTTGCTGTCAGAGCTGTTACAGATCCTATAGCTGCTCTGCCCGACTCTGACGTTGTCGTTGTATTTGATATATCGAACTTCTTTTCTAGCAGGCTTTTTTCCACTTTAATGACCGATCCAAAAACAAGTGCCGAGTTTAAGAAGTTTGAAACAGAAGCCTTAAATTATGGCATAGATGTACGTCAACTCAGGCAAGTAGTTGTTGGCGGAAGAATAGATCCTGCAAAGAAATTCAATGGCTGCCTTATTATCACAGGTGCTTTTGACAGAGAAAAGATGTTGGCAGGTATGGCTTCAAAAGCAGATAAGTTATCCCTACAGTCAGAAAGCTACGGCGATAGAACTATATATATTGTTACTGACAAGTCAGGCAAAGCACCTGGAACAGACCTTAAAGTGATGGATCTCAATGTTACACGTGAAACAGATAAGGTTGCTCTCTCATTCCTTGGACAAGATTCTATAGTTTTGGGTGATCTAGATAATGTTAAAAATACAATAGATGTGCAAAATGGTAAACAAGCAGGTGTTAGAGGTAATCAGGAACTTTTTGGTTATATCTCAAACACTAAAATTTCTTCACTACTCAGATTTGCTCTTATTACACCTGTAACTTCTGAAGGAGGCACAAAAGGTGGTAAAGGTAAAGTTTTGACAAATGATGATCTTGGTAGCAGCAGATCTTCATCTTCATCGAGTAGAGATGAAGATGACCCACTAGGTTTTGGCAAAATGGCCGAGAGTATACGTGGAAGTTATGGGTCAATAGATCTGGCAGCAGGATTTAATCTTGATACAACACTTCTGATCAAATCTGAAGAAGAAGCAAAGAAGATGTCAGAAGGGCTTAGCGGTCTTCTAGCACTTGGTAAGATGATGGCCGCAGGGCAAGGTCAGAAAGACCCTAAACAAGCTAGGCTTATAGAAGAAGCACTGAGTGGTGTTAGTGTTAACGGAAGCGGCAAAGATGTAAAAGTTACTATCAACCTTTCTGAACCACTACTTAAAGATATTTTTAGCACTTTCAATCCTACAAAGTAGTTTTCCTGGCCACGGAAAATCGTTCTGTGGCCAAAATCCTCTTTTATGAATAAAAAACTTGCTCTTGTAAACATTGGCCAACTTGTGACTCTCGCTGGCTCTAAAAGACCTCGCATCAACAAAGAACTTGGCAATCTGTCAATAATTGAAGATGCTGCTCTGATATGCAGTGGAGAAAAGATAGAAAAAGTAGGCAAAAACGCTGATCTTTGCCACGAGATTGATCAGGACTATTTTGAAATAGTCGATGCTCTGGGCAGTGTGGTAACCCCTGGACTAGTTGACGCCCATACGCATCTTGTCTTTGCTGGTTCTCGTGAAAAAGAGTATGAGATGAAAATAGAAGGTAAGAGCTATCAAGAGATAGCTACTCTTGGTGGTGGAATACGTTCTACAGTACGTTCTACAAGAGATTCTTCAGAAGAGCAACTTTATCTGGAAGCTAGGAAGCATCTTCATATGCTTCTTGCAAATGGCACAACAACGATTGAAGCAAAAAGTGGCTATGGCCTTTCAGTTGTTGATGAATTGAAAATTTTAAGAATTATACAAAGACTCAACAGTCAAGAAGCTGTGGACATAATAGCTACTTTTCTTGGTGCCCACGAAATTCCTGATGAGTATAGACAAGATAGAAAATCTTATATTGATTTGATAGTAAATGAGATGCTTCCATCTGTTGCAGAAAAGAAATTGGCTAGCTACTGTGACATTTTTTGTGAAAGTCACGTCTTTTCTATAGAAGAGTCGCGCTATATTCTTTCTGCTGCAAAACAGTATGGGTTTGGCTTGAGGCTTCACGCTGATCAACTGACTCTTTCAGGTGGTGCAAAGCTTGCTGCAGAACTGGGAGCCAAGACGGCTGATCACCTTGAGCAGATAGGTAGTGAAGAGATAGCACTACTAAAAGAAGCAGGAGTTTTTGCTCTGCTTCTACCTGGATCAGTTTTTCATCTTGGCTTGAAACGCTATCCCCCTGCCAGGGAGATGATAGAGAGTGGTTTAGCTGTAGTTATTGCTACAGATTTTAATCCTGGAAGTTCACCAACTCCAAGCCTCCCGATGATTATGAGTCTTGCTTGTACGCAAATGCGTATGACTCCTGCTGAAGCCCTCACCGCTTGTACAATCAATGCTGCCTACAGCTTGGATAAAGGTGATCTTGTTGGCTCAGTAGAGCCAGGCAAGCTTGCAGATTTGACAATCTTTGACTGTAAAGACTATAGGCAGATTCCTTATTTCTTTGGAGCCAATTTGGTTAAGACTGTAATCAAAGCCGGTAAGATAGCTTATAAATGCTAGATTTCTAGTCAGAACTTAAGAATAAACTATCTTCCACTATTTATACACCAGCAGTTAAATCCTATTTAATCAACACTATAGGAGAAATTTTGGATTTTTCCGGAATTTCTATTCAGAGTTTTCTACTTTTTTGCATTTATATAAAGTAGCAACCTTCCTTTTTTGATCTTGACCTTCAGTAAACTCAAGAATAGTTGTGGTGTAAATAGTTGTAAATTGTAAGTGTTAATAATTTTTTATTATTTTATTTGCTTTTTTCTTTATTGCTGATCTAGCATGCTGACTCTTATGACTGAAGTATAGTTATATCTATACTACTGTTAGTGTTAATTTTTGTTTTAATTTTTAGCTTTACTACTGTTTCTTGTAAAGTTATGCAATTCCTGATTTCTAGGCTTATTGCCTACATATAGAGAGATTTATGTATGAGTAAAAAAATAAAAACTTCTAAATCTAAGCTACTTCTTTTATCTTTTCGTACTGTAGCTACTATCCTAATAGCTATACAGCTACTAAGTTGCATCCCTATAGATGTAGTAGCGGCTACTAGAAATAGTAACTTTCAAAAGCTTCATAATAATTTTGAAAGAGAAGCTTCTGAATCTTTGACTACTGAAGAATCTTTGCCTGTGAATGTCAATGTTACTTCTTCAGCCACTCCTGCTCCTAGTGCTGTAGGAGCTGCTACTATCTCAGATCAACCTTCTGTTGAAGAGCTAAGTAAGCTTTTTATCTTTGAAAATAGGCTTGTTGCAATGGAGTCTAAGCTTGCAACTACTGATAAAGCCTATCTACAACAACAGAACATCTCTCTTGGTCGCGCTCTTGAAGAGTTTATTAACAAAGCCGATTTTGAAGATACTTCACCTATAACCAACTTTCTAAATCGCTATCCAGACTCGGTTTGGACAGTCTCTCTTTTAACCAACTTGGGTAGCCTTTATCGTCGTCGAGGGTACTTTCTCAAAGCTCTTGATTGCTGGCAGCAAGCTTGGACGCTCGGTAGAGAAGAGAAAGCTTTAGCCAGTGCAGAAGTGGTAGACAATGCTGTTGGAGAGTTGGCAAGACTCTACTCAAGCTTGGGAAGGAAGCAACAGCTAGAAAAGCTCTTTGAAGAGATATCTGGTAGAGATATGCCTGGAGCAGCAGGGGTCAAAGTAGAGTTTGCCAAAGAAGCTCTCTGGACGATGAACAATCAACCTTCTACTTCTTTTCTGTGTGGCCCTCTAGCTCTAGCAAACATCTATGAACGCAAAGAGAAGAATATTCCAAAGCTTCTACTAGAAGCTCGCTCCAGTAGTGAAGGAACATCTCTATCTCAAGTCTATGAGTTGGCAAAAGCTGCAGGAATGAAGATGCAACTAGCCAAAAGAGCAGCAGGAGCAGAAGTTGTTGTCCCAGCAGTAGTTCACTGGAAAGCAGGACACTTTGCAGCACTTGTAGAAGATCTCAAAGATGGCTATCTGATGCAAGATAGAACGTTTGGCTATGACTATAAAGTCAGTACAAAAGCACTGGATGAAGAAACCAGTGGGTATGCACTCATAGCAGAAGGAGAGTTGCCAAAAGGTTGGCAAAAAGTGAGTCTGGAAGAGGCTAGCAAAGTGTGGGGCAAAGGATTGACCACAACTAGTGAAGATGGAGCTACCAGACCAACCGATGACAAAGCCAAATGTGGATGTGGGCCTTGTGGTTCAAAAGGGATGGCAAGTTATGATTTCCATTCAATGCTGGTGAGCTTGATGGTCACAGACACACCTCTTGGATATAGCCCACCCATAGGACCAGCCGTTGAATTAACTTTGAACTACTTGCAAAGAGACATTCAGATAACGGCAGCAGGTGGAGGTCTCTATGGAAACTTTGGAAACAAGTGGACATACAACTGGCTCTCATATGTAGATGACGATGGCTCTACAACAGATCCAGAAGTGTCAGTATTTGTGAGAGGCGGAGGAACAGAGAAATATAATTATGTGAGTGTGGGAAACTATGGAACACACTTTCAAAGTCAGGCAAAGTTAGTAAAGATCGGAGAGTCTCGATATGAAAGAATAATGCCTGATGACTCAAAAGAAGTTTTTACACTAGTACAAGGTTTGACACCAAGAAAAGTCTACCTAACAGAAATAATAGACCCGGTAGGAAACAAGTTAACACTTGGATATGATGCAGACTTTAGGTTGACAACTATTACAGATGCAATAGGTCAAGTCACAACTATCAGCTACACATCAGCAATATCCAAAACAATCAGCAGAGTAACAGATCCGTTTGGACGCTCGGCTACCTTTAACTACAACAGTGTAGGACAGTTAGCAAAGATAACAGATGTTGTAGGAATTACTTCAGAGTTTACCTATGCGATAAACAGTGGAGGATTTTTGAACTCTCTGACAACAAGTCCATACGGAACAACAACATTTGCGACAGGAACGGGAACAAACCAGCTTAACAGATGGATAACAGCAACAGACCCAGTAGGAGATACAGAGAGGATAGAGTTCAGGCATCAAGCCCCAGGGATCGCAGCCGGAGACCCAACCCCACCAGGAGGTTTTGGGTTAGTAGAATATCTAGATTTTCGCAACACATTCTATTGGAGCAAGAGAGCATATGCAGAAGGGTGTGTAGGAGGAAATTGTGATTACACAAAAGCAAAGATATTGCATTGGTTGCACATGCCAGGGCCAAGCCTGATAACAGGAGCAGAGAAAGAGAGTGAGAAACAGCAGAATGAATCAAGGATCTACTATCTGTACAAAGGGCAAGCAAGCTCAACAAAAACAGGGACATCAAGAGTAACAAAGATAGCAAGAGTGTTGGATGATGGAACAACACAGAGTTATCAGTATGACTACAATGACCGAGGACGAGTCACAGAGATGGTAGACCCGGAGGGAAGAAAGACAAGCTACACATATGCAGCAAATAAGGTAGATCTTATAGAAGTAAGACAAGTGACAGAAGTATCAACAACAGAGTTGTTGACAAGATACACATACAACAGCCAGCACTTGCCAGTGACAGTAACGGATGCAGCAGGACAGA
>JAEUQL010000180.1:0-3766 GCA_016789295.1 Blastocatellia bacterium
CACTTGAAAGGTCTCTGAAGCAACTATCAGGGCAGCGAAGTAGTATCCCTCCACCTAGTGCAGCTTCGAGGGTTATTATTGTATTGAATCCATCGATATTGACAATCTCGTTGGATACCTGCTCGATTTCGACCTTTTTTGTCAGCCGTAACTCTCTTTCTTGTTCTGATGAAGAGGCTCTAGCTACAGCTAGTCGTTGCCTCTCTGAGAGGCTGTGTCTATCTCCAACTATCTTGAGGGCAGACCTTTGGGAATAGCCTCGACTTAGCAGCCAGGATAGTTCATAGACGGCTGTGCAGAGCTTTTTTATGCAGCTCTGGTTAAAAAGCTTCTCATCTTCGGGGTGTGCGCCTCGATGCCTTCTTTTGTCTGCAGACATATTGCAACTACCTACAATTTTATTTATTGTAACCAAATGTTTAGAGAAGTATAATCGACCCACTTCAAGCCATACCTAAGACTTCTTGCGCAAGATTGAACCTTTAGGAGAGAATTCATGACTAATCCACTTGTTGAGCTACAAAAACTTGGCCAGAGCATCTGGTACGACAATATTCGCAAAGCATTGCTTGTCAATGGTGACTTACAAGCGATGATCGGCTACGACACCCGTGGCATTACTTCAACACTCCAATCCAAGATCGGTGGTGACGACCTCAGAGGAGTCACATCTAATCCAACTATCTTCGAAAAAGCGATCACAGGTAGTACTGACTACAACGAAGCGATGAAGAAACTGATCTCTGAGGGCAAAGAGGTAAAAGAGATCTATGAAGCACTCGCAGTAGCAGACATCCAGCAAGCAGCCGACCTACTCTATCCAGTCTATCTGCGTACAGATGGAGTAGATGGTTATGTGAGCCTTGAAGTGTCGCCAAAACTCGCACTCGACACCCAGGGCACTATAGAAGAAGCCAAAAGACTCTTTGCTACACTCAACCGCAGAAATGTAATGATCAAGATTCCTGCTACTGATGAAGGACTTCCTGCTATAGAAGAAGTTATATACTCAGGGATCAATGTCAACGTCACGCTCATCTTCTCCGAAGAGTACTATGTCAAAGTAGCCGAAGCCTACATTAGAGGTTTGGAGAGGCGTGCTGCTGAGGGTAAGTCCGTAGACGATATAGCCTCGGTTGCTAGCTTCTTTGTTAGCCGTATCGATACTGCTATTGATCAGAAGCTGAGAGATCGCATACGCATGACCACAGACGAAGAGGAAAAGAAAGAGCTAACAACACTACTTGGCAAAGCAGCTATTGCCAATGCAAAGATTGCTTACCAAAAGTTTAAGGCTATATTCTATGGTGAAAGATTTGCCGCACTACGCGCAAAAGATGCCAAGGTACAGCGACCTCTTTGGGCATCGACAGGAACAAAAGATCCTGCATACTCTGACGTTTACTATCTGGAGGAATTGATAGGGTCAGACACTGTAAATACAGTACCTCCAGCAACATATAGTGCATTTCGAGATCACGGTAAAGTCCGTCCAAGCCTTGAAGAAGATGTAGAAGGTGCACACGATGTTATCCGCAAGCTTGGTCAATTTGGTATCAACTTCGATGCAGTTACACAGCAGTTGAAGGATGAAGGCGTTAAAGCCTTTATGAGTTCTTTTGATACACTGTTTGCCTCTATAGAAGCAAAGCGTGCAGCAGTGCTCTCTGGTATCTTGGATCGCTTCACCCCTACTCTGGGTTCATATGCTGAAAGAGTTGCAGAAAGGCTGAAAACAGCAGAAAAGAACAATTGGGTTAGCAAGATATGGAAAAAAGATAGCTCATTATGGAAATCGGAAGCAGAGCATCAGGCAATAATCAAGAATGCACTTGGTTGGTTGACAGTTCCTTATATGGTCTATGAGCACTCTCAAGAACTTGAGGACTTTGCTACCAGCATCCGTAAAGCAGGCTTCAATCACGTTCTGCTACTCGGTATGGGTGGATCAAGCCTCTGTGTAGAAGTTTTTCGCCAAACCTTTGGCAAAAAAGAAGGCTCGCCAACAATACTTGTGCTCGACAGCACCGATCCAAAAACAGTGAGCCAGCTTGAATCTCAAGTAGACCTTGCATCTACACTCTTTATAGTCGCCAGTAAATCAGGCTCCACCACAGAGCCAAATGCCTTCTTTAAGTATTTCTATGACAAGGTCAAAGCTGTTAAAGGAGCACGCACTGGTGAAAACTTTGTAGCTATCACAGATCCAGGTACAAGTATGGAGCAGGTGGCCAAAGAGCACGACTTCCGACGCATCTTCCTCAACCCATCAGACATTGGTGGAAGATACTCAGCACTCTCTTACTTCGGCATGGTTCCTGCATCTATTCAAGGCTTTGATTTTCGTACTCTTCTCGACAGAGCAGACCGCATCTCTCACGCCTGTGATGGATGTGTACCGATCAACGAAAACCCTGGAGCAAGGCTTGGTGCCATTATGGGAGAGCTTGCAAAGGCAGGTCGTGACAAGCTCACATTGATAGTAGCTCCAGAGATTGCTTCACTTGGTCTATGGATTGAGCAGTTGATTGCTGAAAGTACAGGCAAAGAAGGCCGTGGTATTCTGCCCGTCTCAGGTGAAGCTCTTGGAGCACCTTCTGCCTATGCCAATGACAGACTCTTTGTGCAGATAAGCCTTGGCTCGTCCATAGATGCTGACATAGACGCCAGTCTGAAAGCACTTGAAGCAGCAGGCCATCCTGTAGTTCGTCACATTCTCAACGATAAACTCGATCTGGGCGAGCAGTTCTTCTTGTGGGAGTTTGCCACAGCATTTGCTGGTGCAGTACTTGAGATCAATGCTTTCGACCAACCAAACGTTCAAGAGAGCAAAGACAACACCAAAGCACTTCTGGCACACTATGCAGAACATGGAAGCCTACCAGAACAGACTCTAGTTGCTTCTGGTAATGGACTGACTATTTATGCTGATGAAAAGACCAAGGCAAGTTTTGCTGGTGCAGAGGACGCAGCAGCAGTAGTTGCAGCACACCTTAAGCAAGCCAAAGAGAATGACTACTGCGCAATTCTTGCCTACATCGACGAAAATGCTAATCATGACAGCCTACTTCAGGAGATCCGCACCCACCTACGCGATGGCTTGAAAGTAGCTACCACAACAGGCTATGGCCCAAGATTTCTTCACTCAACTGGACAACTGCACAAAGGTGGAGCCGACAACGGGCTATTTATACAGATAACAGCAGACGATGAAAACGATCTTCAAGTACCAGGCGAGAAGTACAGTTTTGGAGTACTCAAAGCTGCACAAGCACTTGGAGATTTTCAATCGCTAGCATCACGCGGTCGTAGAGCCATTCGCGTACACGTTGGCAAAGACCGTAAAGCTGGGCTTGAATCACTGCTCAATCTTGTACGCCAAAGCCTCCCACACAAGATGGGAGCAAACTAGAAACTTCAAAGACTCCACCTTCTAACGTGGAGTCTTTACTCTCTTCTCCTGCTGATCTCTCTTTTGCTAGTTAAGCTAAAGAAAGTATATAATCTCTCCTAATTCCCGAAAAAACAGACAAAAGGCAGATTTATGGCAGATATTACCGCGCTACTAGAAGCTTGGAATAATGGTGACCAGGCAGCTCAGGAAAAACTTATCCCCATAGTCTATGAAGAGCTTCGAAAGATAGCCCATTCATATGTTAAGCGTGACCATCAAGACAACCTGCTACAGACTACTGCTCTCGTACACGAAGCCTACATACGCCTTGTCAAAGTAGACGATGTTACTTGGAAAAATAGAACTCACTTC
>JAEUQL010000180.1:3776-7219 GCA_016789295.1 Blastocatellia bacterium
ATTTTGGTCGATATGGCAAGAACACGTAACAGCCAGAAGAGAGGTTCTGGTGTAGAGAAGCTTTCGTTGGACGACATTGTTACTTCTTCTAGCATAGATCTGGACAGTATATTGCGTGTAGATGAACTAATGTCTGCACTCGCAAGCATCGACCCACGTCAATGTGAAGTTGTAGAGATGCGTATCTTTGGTGGCTTAACCAATGAAGAGATAGCTGAAGTTATGAATATCAGTGATAGGACTGTCAGACGAGAATGGAATGCTGGCAGAGCCTGGCTCATTAGTGAACTATCTAGATGAAAGATGAAAATTGAAAAGTATCATCAGATTAAAGAACTTTTCTTGACTGCTATCGAGCTTCCCTTTGAAGAGAGAGAGCTTTTTGTCTTATCCATAGAAGAGCAAGAGATCAGACTTAAAGTCATCGACATGCTTGCTGCACACCAAGCAGTAGACAGCCAACTTGATCAGAACCTTTTTGCAAAAGGTTTAGAGCTGATCGATGAAATAGATATAAGCCGAGAGATCGACCAATCGTCAAAGTACCGCCTAGCAGAAAAGATCGGTGAAGGAGGTATGGGAAGTGTCTACAAGGCTTTTCACAAAGAGCTTGTACAGGGCAAACCTTTTGCTATCAAACTTCTCAACCAATTCACTAGCAAAACATCCATAATTAAGCGCTTCCGCATAGAAGCACAGATCTTAGGTAAACTCGACCATCCATACATCTGCAAGCTTATCGATATAGGTTTTACATCCCACTCTACACCTTACTATGTTATGGAGTTTATAGATGGTCAACCCATAGATGTCTACTGTACCCAAAACAGGCTTTCGATAAGAAAACGGCTTGAACTCTTCTGCCTTGTTTGCCAAGCTGTTCAACACGCACACGACAACGCCATTATTCACAGAGACTTAAAACCAGCCAATATTCTCATCTGCAAAGACGGACACCCTAAATTGCTAGACTTTGGTATAGCCAAAATGCTCAAACTCGACTCTTTGGAAAGTATCAAAAGCACTGCTTCTAAACTTACCAAAGCTGGTGAGTGGGTCATGACACCAGCCTATGCCAGCCCAGAACAGTTCTCTAATTCTGACATTACAACTACCTCTGATGTTTATTCTCTAGGAGTTATCCTCTACAAACTGCTCACAGAAACTCATCCTTACGAATTTGATCTTTCAAACCCTCTCAAACTGGCAGAAACTGTTAACAAAGTAGACCCCATTAAACCGAGTTCAAAAGTCAAAAAGCTCTCCAGATCAATAGATGAACCTATAGAGAAAGTGATCGATCTTGTAGTGGCAAAGGCTATGGAAAAAGAGCCTTCCAGACGCTACAGTAGCGCAAAGGAGCTGGAAGCTGACTTGCAACGCTACCTTTATGGTCTGTCTATCAGTATAAAGAAACCTCTCTTTTCTTATAGTTTTGAAAGGCTATACAGATCTGATTTACGTTCACTTGCACCTTTCTTTCTCTTACTGTTGATCCCAGCCTTCTTCTATTTTTCGAGATCTCCCAATCAACAATCTCCTAACTCCTTAAAAACTAGCATTGAAGTCAAAGACGATCTTTTTCTTAACCTTATCAACCGTCTAGAAGATGTACCTGGAACACTCTCACTTAGAGAAAAAGAGCTTAAAGACTATATCACGAGCCTATCACAAAACCCCAATAGCATGGAACGTGCAAACAAATTAGGAGTAGCTTATATAAAGTTAGGAGAGCTACAAGGTAGACCTTTCGCTGCTTTTACTATTGGTAACACAGAAGAAGCTCTACATTCTTACGAAAAGGCTATGGAAATCTTCAAAAACCTTTGTTTGCAAGATCCATTAAACCCTTCTTTTAAGATGAATTACGCGCTCTCTAAAGAGCGCCTGGCTGAGATACTGGCACGTGATGGAGAGAGCGAAAAAGCCCTTAACTATTTCAACCAAACTGTAAATATCAGAAAAAACATTGGCTTAGAAAATATTGAAAACAGCAAAGCCTTAGCCACCAGCTATACAAAGATCGCAGACATTCTTGTCTCAAAAGGAGAGTTAGTTACAGCACTCGATCAATACATGAAGATTTTGGAAATAAGAAAGCGATTGGCTGAGCACGAACCAGACAACTTAGACCTCAAAAGAGGTCTTGAACCTATATATTCTAGGATTGCTATCACACTTGAAAGCCTAGCTGGACTCTTAAAAGAAGATAGCCAAGAAAAGAAAGTTGTTTCACTACTTTACAAAATGGCTCTCGATTATGACTATAAGCTACAAACTCTAGCAAAAGAGATACAGTCACAACGTCCAAACTCGCCTAGAGAAAGTTTAGAAGTTGCGTCAAGCAAACTACAAACAGCTTCTACCCTGTTCCATGCTGGTGACTACAAAGCGGCTATTATTCTTCTAAATGAAGTAACCTATCATTTTCAACAAGTCTTACAGACAGAGCCTAACAATTTTGATTATAGAAGACAGTTTATAGTAACAAGAAGTTTTTTAGGAAAAGCCAAAATAGGTGCTGGAGAAATAGAAGAAGGTTTAACTATTGCAGAGAAAGCTTTAGAGCAGCATTATTCTCTATCAAAACAAGACCCTTCTAATCTCTATATAAAGCAGGATATACTTAATACTAATTATGAGCTTGCAGAGCAGTTGTTTAGAGTAAAACAGTTAGATAGTGCATTAAAAAAAATCTCCTCTGCCCTAGTAGAATATTCATCTTTAGAAAACAACTACAGCCAGACACTTATTTTTAGACAGTATAAGTGTCTATTGCTGAAATCCAAGATTTTACACTCTCTGGGTAGAAGCGAGGAAGCTGTAAGCATAATCAATACAGCCCTAAAAGAGCTACCTGAAAGACAGATTCATATCCAGCAAAAGATTCTTCTGGCCGCATATCTACAAACAGAGCGATTTCCAGAAGAAGTGCGTTCACCCCTAGAAGTTCTCCGTTTGGTAAACCAGATCCAGATAGAGAGCATATCAAAAAACCAACAACTGCTTTTGACCTATTGGAATGTTTGTAGAAAAAATAATCAGAAAGATCTAGGTAAAGAAGCCTTCGAAGCTGTCATAAAATCTTTACCTATAGATCCTAAAAATAGACATTAACTATTCATAGCTTAAAAAGTTGTTGATTTGCCAAAGACAGTTGGAGCACAAAAACCTGTACCACTTTCGACGCTGCTAATAACAGTGGGCAAGATTTTAGTATCGTCTTCGGGAACCTGTGCTACTTCATAAAAATATGTAAAATCTGTACCTTCAGTAGAAGGGCACTGCTCACACTGATTTGTTAGAGTAATTCTAAAGAATGTTTCTTCTAGATCATCAAATGTATATACAACATTACCTTTTGCATCTACCAGTGAAGCGGCTGTTATATCTTTTGTATAGTCGATTTTAACCCCTATACTTGCTGAAGCTGGATTGAAAGT
>JAEUQL010000181.1 GCA_016789295.1 Blastocatellia bacterium
ACAAAATCTTAGACGCAGATTTGATAAGCACTTTACAGAGATGGAGAAGCAAGAGGCTTTAAATCAGAATGTAGATCCGGCAGTTGGTTTTGCTGTAGCCTATCTACAGTTCTTCAGCTATTTCCTTGTTGAAAAGCTTTTTGGCGGCAATCACCACCTTGGTATTAGCGACGATCAAGCTATACTGGTGCTGAGCGAGATCTTTTGTCACGGAATCTTGCACCCCAATGCAGTAAAAAAACTAGAAAGCGTCAAACAGATGGACTAAAAACCATTCTGCCTGTATACTTATCTCTCTTGATAAAAGACGAACGTTCATCTTTATAAAACCGAGGTTTTTATGCAGCGATATGCTCAGATAGTAGGGACAGGTTCATATGTTCCAGAGAAGGTTTTAACCAATGACGAGCTTAGCCAGATGTTGGGTGAAGACATACACGAATTTGTATCACAGACAGTTGGCATATATGAGCGTCATATTACTAGAGAAGATGAAGACACAGCAGATCTAGCTACAGAAGCTGCAAAGAGAGCACTGGAAGATGCTGGAGTGTCTGCTGAACAACTCGATTTAATAGTTCTTGCTACAGATACTCCAGCTTACATATCACCTGCCACTTCTGTAGTAGTTCAGCACAGGCTTGGTGCAAAAAATGCTGGAACTTTTGACATCAACTGTGCCTGTGCAGGATTTGTTACAGCGTTGGATGCTGCTTCAAAATATGTTACAGCAGACCATAGCTATAACAATGTTCTTGTGATAGGTGCTTACAACATGAGCAAATACATAGATTGGAAAGACAAGAAGACGTGCACTATTTTTGCCGATGGTGCTGGTGCTGTATTGCTAAAACCTTCTGAAAAACCTGGGCTAATAGCTTCAAAACTTGTAGCCGATGGTCAGTACCACAACTTTATGGGTATCTTGGCTGGCGGAACCCACATGCCTATCGATGAATCAGTTCTAAAAGAAGGGCGTTACAACAGAGTTAGGTTTCTTCAAAGATATCCTCCAGAAGTAAATATTGAAGGTTGGCCAAAGATTATTCTGGATGTACTAGCAAAAGCAGGGATGGGCTTAGAAGAGGTCGATTTCTTTCTTTTTACCCAAGTCAATCTGAGTACTATCAAAATTGTTATGCAGAATATGGGAATTGTGCCATCAAAAACCCATACAGTTATGCAGAAGTGGGGCTATACAGGGTCTGCTTGCATTCCTATGGTTCTAGATGATGCTTTGAGAGAAGGCAAAATCAAAGCAGGCGATAATGTTGTAATCTGTGCTTCTGGTGGTGGTTTGAATATGGCGTCTGCATTGATCAGGTGGGGAGCTTAGTTCTCTTCATCTTCTGTATCTTCTCTTTTACTGTCTTGTTCTAATTTCCAGATGTTGAGAGGAAAGATCTTTTCCCATATCTGTGGTGGGCTTATCTCAAGCCAGTTGCGAAACTGCTTGTCGAATTCATTTTTGGCTTTCATATAAGCTTCAAAGCTTGCAGCCAAATAGTTCTGCAGGAAATCTTGTATAGACCCACCGTCATTTTGAAGGCGAATGATCTGATGAAGAAAAGGGACTGGCAGAGGGTTGTCTCCTTCTTCAAAAATTATCTGAGTCAAAATCTGTTTTGTAATATCTTCTTTGCTCTTTGAGTCTATGACCTTTACATCTCTGCCAGCGCGGATCAGCCCTGCTAGTTCTTGCAGACTAAGATGTGTACTCGTCTCTGTGTTGTAGAGACGACGGTTTCCATAGCGTTTAATTACTATCTCTCTGTTCTTCTCTTTTTTGGCCATAGCTGGTGAGAGGGATTAAACAACAGAGAGAGGTGCATTGTCAATTTTGTGCAAGTGCACACTGTTAATGTAAGATTTTTCTAATATATTACAGATATATTACAGAAAAATGGAAAATATTTCGCATTTGCACAAAAATATGCTTGACAACTTTCTGCCGAAGCTTTAAGCTCCTCTTATATTGATTTATTTGGAGGAAAATATGGAAAATCTATTCACAAAGACGCAAGAGAACATGCTCACTACTTTTCGTTACAGTTTAGAAGCCCAAAAAGCTGTAGAAAAGCTTGGTGAAGGGTTAGTAGATGCAAGTTTGGTAGCACAAGAAACAACTACAAAACTTGCAAAAAGTTACTTTGATTCTATGAAAGAGTTACAGAAAGAGTGGGTAAAGACATCTACAGAAATGGTTGAAAAGGCTATAGAAGCTTCTTCTAATCTTTTCGCATTTGCGACAAAAAAATAGTCAAACTTTTAGGAGAGCTACCATGCAAGAGACACTGTTGAAGCATTTTTATGAGCCTTTTGAAAAGTCGTTTGAGGTTTGGCAAGTTGCTGTAGATAAGGTTTGGGAGAGCTGGATGATGGAGCCTGCTGCACTGCAAATGGTAAAGAAAAGTCTTGATACTCTGCTTGACTTAAAGGCTTCTTACAACCAACTCAGTGCTCTTTTTGGTATGCCACTGGCAGATGAAATTCTTCGAAATATGTCAGAGACCACAAGTAGATATATCAGAAATAGCTTCGATACAGTTTCGGAAGTGGTTGGTAAAGAACTTATTCCGAAACTCGCCCCAACTGCCTATGACCTGGTCTACGCACAAGACAACATGAAGCTACTACGTTATAAGAGTGGAAAGCGCACTTACAAGACTCCTATTCTTCTGGTCTGCTCACTTGTTAATCGTTACTACATACTCGACCTTGCCAGGAAGCATAGTTATGTTCAATACCTGCTCGATAACGGTTTTGATGTCTATATAATCGACTGGGGTAGACCAGACAACAGAAATCTCGATTTCACCGACTATGTTGATCGCTACATTGGGTCTGCAGTAAAAGAAATAAAAAAACTATCCAATGTTAATCAGATAACTATTTTTGGCTATTGTATAGGTGGTATCTTTTCTACTATTTATACAGCAAAAAATCCTGAAGAAGTCAAAAACTTGATTCTAATGGCTACACCTATCGACTTTAGTAAGTCTGGTTTGATAGGCTATTGGGCAGATGAGAACTATTTTGATGTTGATAGGTTAATAGATCTTTTTGGGTACGCACCTGCAGAACTTGTTCAAAATTCTTTTGTGATGCTCAAACCTATCACGAACTTCACTAAATATATCTATATGTTTAAGCATCCAAGTGACGAGGAGTATTTGCGTGGCTTTCTTGCTCTTGAGATGTGGGTTCACGATAATGTTCCTATTGCAGGAGCTTTCTATAAAAAGCTTATAAAAGATCTTTACAGAAAGAACTTGCTAATAAAAGGTGGGTTCAAAGTTGGAACAGAAAAAGTAGATCTAGGCAGAATAGCTTCATCATTGCTAGTTTTAACAGCTTCACACGACAATATAGTGCCAGAAAGTAGCTCTCTGGCTATTATGGATAAAGTTTCAAGTATAGATAAAGAAAACACTAGTTTTCCGTATGGACATATATCTATGTCTGTATCTACTGGTGCTATGCAGACACTTTGGCCACATTCGGTTAATTGGCTCAAACAGAGATCAACAGAGAAGGAAAGTTAGAGAAGGGTAGACTTATGGAGCTTGGTCAGTTGTACAGATCTGAACGTACTTTTAAGCAGAGTGATATCGACAAGTTTGCTGAAATTAGCTGGGATGATAACCCAGTTCACGTGAATAGTGAGTATGCGGCAAGTACACGTTTCGGCAAAACTATATGTCATGGAATGTTAGCTTACAGCTTTATTTACAGTGAACTTGAGAAACTATTTCCAGAATTTATTCAAAAAGAGCAGGAAGTCTCTTTCTTAGCTCCTACTTTTCCTGATGAAGAGATGTCACTTCGAGTAGAAGTTATTGAAGTAATGCAGGATGGTAACTTTGTTGTTGAAACCTCTTTTTCAAAATCAGACAACACGGTTGCCTGCAAAGGAAAAAGTACACTGAAGAGAAGGTAGAAATGAGCTATCAAATAGGTCAGAAAGAAGAAGTAGTTAGAAAGTTTTCCCATCAAGATATAGTTGCTTATAGACGGCTTGCAGCCAATGACTTGTCAAATGAGCCATCAACAGAAGAGAGGCTTCTTGTTCCAAATTCACTTTTAGGCGCGATCTTTTCTTATCTTTTAGGAACCAAGCTCCCTGGTTTAGGAGCTATATATTTGAAGCAGTCTTTTAACTTCTTGAAAGATGTATACCAAGATCAAGAAATAACTGGAACTGTCGAAATTATTGCAGTCAAACCAGAAAAAGGAATTATCACTTTTCGTACTACCTGTGTAGTTGATGGTGAGTTGGTGTGCGAAGGTGAAGCATTGATAATGAAAAAATAGCCTATGAACTATACAAATATCTATTCTCTATTTCGTCAGCGTGTAGAAGAGCATAGTAATGATTACATTTTCTACACAAGAAAAGATAACAGTTGGTATGGAATAACATGGAAAGACTTTGCTTCTGAAGTTTATAACTTTGGTTATGCACTGATAAAAAGTGGCTTAACAAGAAAAGCTTCAGTTTGCATACTGATGGGGAATGTTACCCAGTGGCCAGTAGCCGACATTGGAACCATAATAGCAGGTGGTGTGGGTGTTGGACTTTACCCCACAAGCTCACCTGAACAGTGTCGTTACATAATCGACCATTCAGATGCAGAGTTTGTAGTTGTAGATACTAGGCAGCAGCTTGAAAAAATTTTACAAGTAAGGTTTGATCTTCCAAAGTTGAAATTGATCGTGTCACTTGATGAAGATGCTGCCAGAGAGCATCAGGCAGTGATAGGCTATCAAGAATTTCTTAAAATTGGTAGAGAGCATGCAGAGCTTGCATCTCCTATTTTATTGGACAGAGCAGAGAGTGCACAAGCCGAAGATATAGCAATCATGGTCTATACTTCTGGCACTACTGGGCTTCCAAAAGGTGCCTGTCTCAGTCATCGCTACATAATCAATAGCGTTGAATCGCTACTTGAGACTATTGCAGTCACCAATCTAGATAGATCATTCTCTTATCTACCATATTGTCACGTTGCAGAGCGTATTTCTGGAATGTATAACAGGCTATATGCAGGTGCTTCGGCCTATTTTGTAGACAATATCAACAAGCTCTGGGACTACATGCTTGAAGTAAAACCTACAGTCTTTGGAAGCCTACCAAGGTTTTACGAAAAGATCTACGCACGTATAGTTGCTGATTTCGAAAAGGCTCCATTGGCTGAAAAAGAGCTTTTTTACAAAGTGCTTGAAGTTGGTAAAAAGATAAGTCGTCTAAAACAGAATGGAGAGAGTGTTGCTGCTGAGTTGCAGCAAGAGTACAACAGCATTTCACCAGCGATAATAGAGAAGGTAAGGGGTTATTTCGGTGGCAGCTTGAGGATAGCTACTTCCGGAGGTGCTCCACTACCATACGAGATAGCAGAGTTTTTTGATGCGCTAAAGATACCTATTCTACAAGCCTATGGTCTACAGAAAATGTATGTGTTGCTTTCAACCGACCAGATAACTATAGATTTGGTACTGTAGGACCACCAATGCCAGGATGTCAGATAAACATAGCAGAAGATGGTGAGATATTGGTTCGCAGTGATATGATGTTTAGTGGCTACTACAAAGAGCCAGAAAAGACTGCTGAAATGTTTCGTGATGGGTGGCTTGTGACAGGTGATTTGGGCGAAATGACCCAAGATATGTTCTTGAAGATTACAGGAAGAAAAAAAGAGTTGATTATCACTTCAACAGGTAAAAATATAGCTCCAGCACTTCTAGAAAATCTTCTTAAAGAACATCATTTGATAAGTCAAGCGATGGTTTACGGTGATGGTAAGAGTTATATTACAGCACTAATTACACTCAATCAGATAGAGACTGAAGAGTACGCTCGTTTGCAAGGAATTGGTTATAAAGATTTTGTTGAACTCAGCTCAAAGGCAGAAATTCTTTCGCTTGTACAGTCGATAGTTGATCGTGTCAATGGAAAAGTCTCTTCAACAGAAGCTATAAAGAGATTTGTCATCCTTGATCACGACCTCAGTATCGAAGCAGATGAGATAACTCCTACACTCAAAGTGAAGCGTAATGTTGTAGTCAAGAACTATTATGAGCTTTTAGAGAAGATGTACAAATAGGTTTATGTTTGACTTATTTAATCTTTCAGAGATATTGACAAAAGCTATAGCCAAGCCTGATGTAGCACCAACCCCTTCAGAAGTGGTCTATACGGAAAATCGTCTTAGGGTACTCAGGTACATACCAAAGGGAAAGCATCTATACAAAGTACCTTTGATAATAGTCAACTCTCTTGTAAACAAGTATTACATACTTGACCTTATGCCTGGCAAAAGCTATGTAGAATTTTTAGTTAAACAAGGTTTTGATGTCTACATGCTGGATTGGGGAGTACCTGAAGAAGAAGATTCCATAGTGACGCTTGACGACCACATCAACCGCTATCTTGTAAATGTTGTTGCTGCAGTACTTGAAAAGTCTGGTGCAAAGAAAGTCTCCATTATAGGCTATTGTATGGGTGGAACAATGGCATTGATGTATGCTTCTCTACATAAACGCTACCTCAAAAATCTTCTACTACTTGCTACTCCTATAGATTTTGACAATGAATCTACCTTAAGCCTTTGGGGAAAACGGGAAAATTTTGATGTAGACAAGTTTGTGGACACATATGGAAATGTTCCTGTTGAGGTACTTAAAAGTGCTTTTATGATGCTCAAGCCACTCAAAAATATAACGAAGTATGTAGACTTGTTAGAGAATATGCATAATCAAGAATATGTTAAGACTTTTCTGGCTTTTGACTACTGGGTCAATGACTCTGCACCTGTACCTGGTGAGACATTTCGTGATTTTATGAAAGCTACATATCAGACAAACAGTCTGATAGATGGAAAGATGAAACTTGGTCGTAGAGCAGTAAAGCTAGAGAATATAACCTGCTCTTTGCTCAATGTTGTAGCTGAGCATGACGATATTGTACCGCTCTCTTCATCAACTCCTATAATGAATCTAGTCAGAAGTAAAGACAAAGAGTTGTTACAAGTCAAAGGTGGACATCATGGTCTTTCTATTGGACCAAGTGCGATAAAAACTGTTTGGCCAAAATCGGCTGAGTGGCTTTCTGCAAGATCGTAAGTTTAGGAGTTAACACTAATGTCAGTTGATCTAGAAGCTAATTTCACAACGGTTGCTAATGGTTGGGTTAAAGTTGAGCGTTACAAAGATGACCGTC
>JAEUQL010000182.1 GCA_016789295.1 Blastocatellia bacterium
TTGGGACAATATCTCGTTGATACGTCTTGCTGCACTTTCTGTAAGACCAATAGCCATCATCTATACACCCCACTAAGATCAAAGTCAAACCGCGCTACTTTTGCAGCAGCGCGGTATTATACACTTTAGTTCTAGTCTTTTACTTCAACTTTGAGTACTTTAAGCTTTAGCAACAGCTTGTTCCTCTTCTTCGACTGAAGAAGACTGTTTTTTCTTATAGTCTGCTATGGCCGACTTTATTGCATCTTCAGCAAGTACGGAACAGTGTATCTTGATTGGAGGAAGGTTCAGTTCTTTAACAATATCCACATTTTTGATCTCTAAAGCTTCTTCAATAGTCTTGCCCTTGACCCATTCTGTAGCAAGTGAAGAACTAGCAATAGCTGAACCGCAGCCAAAAGTCTTGAATTTAGCGTCTTCAATAACACCTTCTTTGTTGACTTTAATCTGAAGCTTCATGACATCGCCACATTCTGGGGCACCAACAAGGCCAGTTCCTACCTCTGTAGAGTTCTTGTCAAGGCTACCAACATTTCTAGGATTGTTGTAGTGATCTATAACCTTCTCTGAGTATGCCATCTCTATCTCCTTACCTATTTTCCTTACTGACTTGTTAATTATTCTTTTGAAACTAGTGAGCAACCCACTTGACAGTTGTAAGGTCTATGCCTTCTTGAACCATTTCCCAAAGTGGAGACAGCTCACGGAGCTTGTTTACGGCTTCTGTAACTTGGTTGATTGTAAAATCGACCTCTTCCTCAGTGTTGAATCGGCCAATACCAAAACGGATCGAACTATGAGCTAGCTCTTCACCTACTCCCAAAGCTTTGAGAACATAAGAAGGCTCCAAACTTGCAGAAGTGCAGGCCGAACCTGAAGAGACAGCTACATCTTTAATACCCATCAACAACGATTCACCTTCAACATAGGCAAAGCTGATGTTTAGGTTACCAGGAAGACGTTTTGTTGCGTGACCGTTGATGTAGACATCTGGGATGGCATTCATTATTCCATCTCGGAGTTTGTCACGCAGACCCGCGATCCGCTCAGTTTCTTCAGCCAGTTCAAGTCGAGCAATCTCAGCAGCCTTCCCCAGTCCAACTATGCCTGGTACATTGAGGGTTCCTGAACGCATTCCCCGCTCATGACCACCACCATCTATTAATGGAGAGAGCTGCACACGCGGATTTTTGCGGCGAACGTAGAGAGCACCGACTCCTTTGGGGCCATACATCTTATGAGCAGTTACAGAAACAAGGTCTACATTCATCTGACCAACGCTGAATGGGATCTTTCCTACTGCTTGTACTGCATCTGTGTGCATCAAGACGCCTTTTTCTCGTGCAATTTTCCCAATCTCTGCAATTGGCTGTATCACACCTATCTCATTGTTGGCAGTCATGATTGTCACAAGTATGGTCTTGTCTGTAATGGCTCTTCGTACATCGTCGGGGTCTACCAAACCATCTTTGTCAACAGGTAGATAGGTAACCCTATAACCATCCCTTTCAAGCCTTTTGCAGGAATCGAGTACGGCTTTGTGCTCTGTGACAGCAGTTATTATATGATCGCCGCGCTCTTTGTACATCTCTGCAACACCTTTAATTGCAAGGTTGTTTGATTCTGTCGCACCACTTGTAAAAATAATCTCTTTCGCTGTTGCTCCAATCAGGTCTGCTACATTTTTGCGTGCAGTCTCTACGGCCTCTTCGGCTCCCCAACCAAAAGCGTGGTTGCGACTTGCAGCATTCCCAAAAATCTCTGTGAAATAAGGTCTCATTGCCTCAAACACACGTGGATCAACTGGTGTGGTTGCGTGATTGTCCATGTAGATCGGAAGTTTCATAAACTCTCCAATAGATTGTTATAAACTGTTTAATCTTCTTCAAAATCGAAAAGATCTGAAGAGAGATAGCGCTCGCCAAAGCTTGGAGCTATGGTCACTACTCGCTTGCCTACTCCAAGTTCGCGTGCAATCTCAATGGCAGCCCAAACTATGGCTCCCGAAGATATTCCTGCAAATATTGCCTCTTCACGAGCTAGGCGACGAGCCGTATTTCTGGCATTTTCGTAAGAAACGGTTATCACCTTGTCTATCAAAGTGCGATCAAGTACTTCAGGAACAAACCCGGCTCCTATGCCCTGTATCTTGTGTGGGCCTGCACTCTTGCCAGAAAGCACGGCAGAATCTTCTGGCTCAACTGCACAAACAAGTACGCTTCTGAGCCGAGATTTAAAAACCTCCCCACAACCAGTGATAGTTCCACCTGTGCCAACGCCTGAGACGAATGCATCAAAATGAGCACCTGTTGCTTCAAGTATCTCTAGTGCTGTCGTTTGACGGTGAACTTCAGGATTGGAAGGGTTGGAAAACTGTTGAGGCATAAAAGCTCCTGGAGTCATTCTCACCAGATCTTCAGCTCCTTGTATAGCTCCCCTCATGCCAAGCGATGCAGAAGTCAATACCACCTTTGCCCCAAGAGCTTTCAAAGTCTTTACACGCTCTACAGTCATTGTCTCTGGCATGGTCAAGATACATTTGTAGCCTTTGGCGGCACAAACAAAAGCCAGGGCTATACCAGTATTTCCACTCGTTGGTTCAATTATCGTGGTCTCTCCTGGTCTTATTCTTCCTTCTCTTTCGGCTGCTTCTATCATCGCTGCTCCTATCCTGTCTTTCACAGAAGACATAGGATTGAGCGACTCTAGTTTCACAACAACTTCTGCACAACTGGTTGGCACGATACGGTTGAGGCGAACCATAGGAGTATTTCCTATTAAATCAACTACGCTTGAAGCTATCTTTGGTCTGTACTCCACTCGTGATACCCTCTTCTCGTTCTACCACTTTACTGAAAATTTCTACCTAAAAGTTTTTCAGAAACTAAAGATTGTATAACTTTTGAGAAATTTTTGCTCTTTTTGAAAGATTTTGGGCAGCTTTTTTAATTTCTGCTCTTGTTGACGGGTTTACAATAAAAGCCTTCAGGGTATTTTGTCAAGCATTTTGTTTCCAAAATATAAGCTTGCCGAAGAAAATCAAAAGATGTTAAATTTTCTTTCTGCTTTATAATCAATAGTTTAGCAAATCAATCTGCCTATAACGGAGAAACTTATTTAAATAAATGTTTAATTTTATATTGACAAAATCCCAAGTCACCCATATTATTCTCTTGCGTTTGAGGCCGAAGAGATCGTTGAACGTCCTTAAATAGGCTTCTACTGAATAAACCAAAAACCAAGTCAATATAGACAATGTCTTCAAGACGTCTATAGAGTGCTCAAAGAAGCCATATCAGAAAAGCACGTCTCAAGCAGAAAGTTTTAGTTTTTATTTTAGAGCTGTAGGGTACAAAAGGTAAAAATTGTACATATGTCAGAAAAGATCACAGAAAACATAGTTTTAGATGCTCTCAAAGCGGTGAAGCATCCAGATTTGAAGAGAGATATAGTTAGCCTAAACATGGCTAAAGACGTGAAGATATGTGGCTCGATAGTTGGAGTCACAGTCACACTCACTTCACCTTCTGAATCTGTAAAATTGCAGCTTGAGCAGCAAGTACGTCAGGCCATTAGCCAGCTTTCTGGTGTTGAGCGCGTTGAGGTGAAGATGAGTCTTGACATACCAAAAGGTCCAGGTGTTGGTGATAGAGAAGCCGTACCTGGAGTCAAGAAAATCAACCGTATCGGTCAACCTTGCCGTTGCACTTGCCGCTTTGGGAGCGAAGGTTGGTCTGCTTGACACAGACATTTATGGTCCCAATGTGCCCATCATGATGGGAAACAACGAAGAACCCAGAGTACGTGGCAACAAAATATCTCCTAAAGAAGCCTATAACGTAAAGTTTATGTCCGTAGGACTTCTCAACAGAGGTGATGATGCTGTTGTATGGCGTGGGCCAATGCTTCACAGGCTCATAGAACAGTTCTTAAAGGACGTAGATTGGTCAGAACTCGACTATCTGATCGTTGACATGCCACCAGGCACAGGAGATGTACAGCTCAGCCTTGCACAACTTGTGCCTGTATCTGGTGCAGTGTTAGTGACAACTCCGCAGGAAGTTGCACTAGCTGATGTTCGTAAAGCATACAACATGTTTCAGAAAGTTGGAGTTCCTGTAATGGGGATAGTAGAGAATATGAGCTACTTTCTCTGTTCAAACTGCTCCGAAAAACATGAGATCTTTGGTACTGGTGGAGGAGAAGAGCTTGCCAAGCGTTACAATGTAACCTTTTTGGGCAAGATACCACTCAGTATAGGTATTAGAGAGGGCGGAGACTTAGGTGTTCCAATTGTTGCTGGTGCTCCAGACAGTCCACAAGCGAGAGCTTTTCAACAAGCAGCAGAAGCTTTGGCAACACAGGTTAGCATGACTGCCATGAAGGCAAATAAATTACCAATCCTTAATTTTGGAGGATAGACAATGGGTCACAAAGTAAAAATCAGTGAAGAAAATCGTTTTTCAACTTTTGTAAAAAGCAAGAAATCTGAAGCTTACCGCGATCTTGAAGCTTGGCAGCAATGGTTTAGTAGACGCGGTATTCCAGCAGTTATTGCATCTACATCGAGTGGCTATGCTCTGTACAGAGAGGGGCTTATTGAAGTCGATATTCACGACGACAGCAACTCGGTATCAGTAGCAGCAATGAGTGCCCTTGCTAGCGGTTCAGGCAATGACAGCACAAGAGCTGCATAAACTTTGCAGCTTGCTTGATGTAAGGTTTTTAGAAAGATTTTTTCAGTTTGAATCTATAAATCGTAAACCTTGCTATGTCATAATCTATAAATCTTTTGCCTGTTGCTGAACTACATTCACAACAGGCAATTTACACCAGTTTTTGAAAAACTTCTCTCAGGAAGTGGAACTACAACTGCTATGAGAAGAGTTACATTGGTCAGTCACAAAATGGCTTACAAGTCTTGCATGAGAAAATCTAAGATCTTTAGGCGTGGGATGAACAGTATTTAGCAATAAAGGAAAGCCAAAAAAATAATTAACAAAAAAATAAGCATAAGTCCTTTAAGGATAACCCGATATGTGATGCTTTTATCACATAAAATTAGTACAAAAAGTATCTAGAAAGTGCTAGCTTTATTGTCTGTAGTAGTCCCACTAGGCAACTATCTGCTCGATAGTTGATGCTTTTGCGGCTTGTGTCACTGACAGAAGGTGTGAGTCTATTTGACTACTTTAGTAGTATCTAAAACAATCCCTCTGCTTTAGCTCTGGGGGTGTCAAATTTTATATTGCTCAGTGCTCTTGCTTCAGTCTCTACTGCAGCTTGTGCAACTGATTTTGGAGGTGCAATGATTACAGTTACAAATGTTGCCGTGTCTGAAGTAAAAAAATTTCTGGAGTCTGAAGGAATTGCCGACCAGGAAGCTGGCCTGCGCGTGCGTGTTCTTCCTGGTGGTTGCTCCGGTTATCAATATTCGCTTGATGTTGAAGAAACACCTAACCAGAATGACAAGATTGTAGAAACTAATGGGTTGAAAGTATTCATCGATCCTTTCAGTCAACAGTTTCTCGATGGTGTTGAAATAGACTATGTCAGCACTGTAATGGGTTCTGGATTCACATTTAAGAATCCCAATGCTAGTGGTGGATGTGGATGCGGTAGTTCCTTTAGTGTGTAGTCTTTATGAGAAATGGATCTTGTGCAAAGGAGAGCTTTCTTCTTTGCACTTCTTTGCTTGAGCTGCAAGTTTCCTAAATGGCAGGTTTTTCAGCAAGATAGTTTTGCAAAGTTTTTATTATTTTTTCTGCGTCATCAATAAGATTTCCTCTACTTTTGAGCACCTGCTTGATTCTCTTTGTTACGGCTTCTGCTTGCTTTGGAAGTTTTTCGGCAATCCTTTCTATTGCTTTTGAATTACGAGCCAATACAATAGCAGCCATACTCTTTTGCAGCTCGTGCATCTCGATGTGAACTTCTGAGCAAACATCGCGACGCGCAAAGTCTATAGCTTTCAGTAATGCTTTAGCCTCCTCATCTCCAAGCAGAGCCTCCCCTTTAAGTAACTCTTTACAAATAGCAACAATGGTAGTGCAGCTCTCTTTTTCAATTCCCATTGGCCTTGCACTGCACCCATCGGGCTGATCAAAAGCCTGCAAACAGAACTCTAGTAGTTCTCTTCCTCTACCAGTTATCGAAAGTTTCAGTAGTTCACGCTGTCGAATCTGCATCTGACATACTCTTTCTAGATCTAAACTAAACCACATTGACAGTAGTTTTTCAGCAAAAGATAATTGTTTTTGTGGGGCGACGTTGAACTTTCAGTGATAGTGTAACCTACTGCAAGGACTAAATTTAACAAGAACTTCTTCTCAAACAGAAGCTACTTTGCCTGAAAAGATGCAACCTTGCTAAACTTTATTTCCTAAAATGGCCTTTGTTTATAAGAACACTTCACTAGAGTAAAAACAGGAGATAGTCTAATTTGAAAATAGAGATCGTCGATATTCTTGAACAGTTTGCCGTTGATGTAGTTGACAATCTAGTATCAAGTTTTATTGGCTCACCACAACCCTTGATCCGCGCAACACACGAAAGAGCTGTTGAGCTTCCTCGCGATACTTACGCTCACGAAGATGTACAGACCGAGTGGTGGTACTACACTGGCCACCTCCACAGTGGTGATCGACCTTTCGGCTTTGAGCTTGTATTTTTTAAGAGACGCACAGACCTAGATCGCTTTGGGAAGATAATTCCAATGCGCATTTTGGGATCGGTCAACTACTACGCACATTTTGCAGTAACAGATATCTCTGACAAAAAATTCCGTTACTTTCATAAACGTTCAATCAACGGAAGTAGCCCAGCAGGAGCAACAACGGATCGTTATAAAGTTTGGCTCGACAACTGGTCTGCTAAAGAGATCAATGGACTGCATATGCTTTCGGCACAGATGAACCAAACAAAGCTGGAACTTGCACTCAAACCTATAAAACCAGTAGTAAAGCACGGAATTAATGGACTCAGTTTCAAAGATGAAGGGGAAGCATCTTACTACCTTGCCTACACAAGGATGGAAGCAGAAGGAGAACTTACAATAGGAGGGAAAGAGTTCCCTGTAAAAGGGTCTGCTTGGATGGATCATGAGTTTGGTTCTTGGACAATGAAACAGAAGATTCAAGGCTGGGACTGGTTTGCACT
>JAEUQL010000183.1 GCA_016789295.1 Blastocatellia bacterium
ACAGCTCTACTTTGCTCAACCGATATAATTTTGCAAACAGGCTTATTACCAACCGCAACCCTCGTGGCAACACTGTTGATCCAAAGCTGCTTCTTGAAGGTTCGAATGCACAATCAGCAACAGAAGTAGTAAATCACTTACTAAAGTTGCTAGGTCTTTATGATGTAGATGCAGCCACCAAGTCGGAACTCAAGAAGTATCTTCAGAGAAACGACGATGGAACCAAAGGAACTTTCAAACTCAACGAAGAGAGTATGGACAAAGAGGTTAGAGGTCTTATACACCTGATACTTTCATTGCCAGACTATCAATTGAACTAAGGAGAGGAGACGTACCATGGCACATTCAAGAAGAGATTTTTTAAAAGGCAGCATCAGCCTTCTTTCATTATCACTTGCATCACCAAAAATCTTTTTTAGCCAGTCAGGGTCGGTCTTTGCTCAGTCTGGCTCACCAAGAAACATACTGGTAATTGTTGAAATGATGGGTGGCAACGACGGACTCAACACCTTCGTTCCATACACAGACCAGACTTACTATTCATCGCGTCCAACGCTGGCTATTCCAGAAGCAAACGTGTTGAAAGTAAATGAGCGTTTGGGAATGAATCCAGCACTTGGCAAGCTCAAAGGTCTTTATGATGAAGGCAAAGTTGCCATAGTGCAGAACACTGGCTATCCACAGCCAGACCTTTCACACTTCCGCTCAAGAGCTATCTATCAACGTGCAGACCCAACTACACAAGAGGCCAACGAGCAATTGGGTTGGCTTGGAAAGTATGGCGATCTGAAACTTGCTACAACAGGTAATCCACTTTCGCTTGTCAACATTGGTGATGAAGCAGTACCGAAAGCCTTTGTTGCTGACAAAGTAAACACCACATCGATCAGCAGTTTTGAAGCCTATCAGTTCCAGACTGATGCAAAATATCCTACTGATAGAATGAATCAGACAAACTCTTTCAAGAAGACAAATTCTATAGAGTCGTCTGATCCTGAGTTTGTCTTTATAGGTGACAACGGCATAGATGCAATAGAGAGTGCAGATTCGCTCCAAGCTGGTATCAAGAAGTACACACCAGCAGTTGAATATCCAAAAGACCGACTAGGGCCACGTCTACAGATGGCAGCACAGATAATTGCAGCAGAGCTTGGTAGTCAGATAATCTATACATCTTACAGTGGTTTTGACACACACTCTTCGCAGAAGGAGGATCACCAAGAGCTTCTGACAAGTTTTTCTGATGGCATCAGTGCGTTTTACAACGACCTAACACGTTTGAACAAAGCAGACAATGTGATAGTTATGGCATTCTCTGAGTTTGGCCGTAGAGTTCGTGAAAATGGGAGTCAAGGAACTGACCATGGTGCAGCCGGACCGATGATGGTAATAGGGAACGGTATCAAGGGTGGCCTTTATGGCAATGTTCCAAACCTTTCGAAACTCGACAATGCTGGCAATCTCATCTTTGATATAGATTTTCGTTCTGTCTACAGCACAATTGTACGCGATTGGTTACAAGCCGATCCCACTGCGGTTGTTGGTGGAAACTTTGAAAATCTAGGCTTTATTAAGTAGTAAAAGTCTTTGGTGGCTGCAACCAATGCAGCCACCTATCAATCTTTTCTTTCAGAGATCTTTCACAAAATCCTTTCACAAATCTCCATTTTCTGCGATACAATCTGCCCGCCTATTAGAATTACAATATTGCAGGGGTTTTTTGTGGATATATTCGAATTTCGTAACAGTTTAATCGAAGAGTACAAAGCTTATGTAGAGAGCTTTATAGAGATAGGCGATCCGGAGATCAAAGAGTACGTAGAGCAGACCTTAAGCAGTGGTAGTCTTTGGCCAGAAGCACTTATACAGCTCAATCCCAGTTTTGCCCCAGGCGGCTTTATCGATCAACTTGTCGATGATCAGGTTCTTCACCAAGACTGCAGCAAGATATTTCGAATAAATAACCTTCCACTCAGGCTACACAAGCACCAAGCTGATGCTATTACTACAGCTAGGTCTGGAAAGAATTATGTATTGACAACAGGTACAGGGTCAGGAAAGAGCCTCTGCTACATTATTCCGATTGTCGATTACGTTCTCAGAGAAGGTTCTGGAAAGGGTATCAAGGCAATAGTTGTCTATCCAATGAACGCGCTTGCAAACAGTCAACATAGAGAGCTAAAAAAGTTTCTGGCAAAAGAACATGGAAAAGATCTGGTAACTTTTGCTCTTTACACAGGGCAAGAAGGGGAAGAGGCCAGAGAGAAACTTAGAATCAATCCTCCTGACATATTGTTAACAAACTATGTAATGCTCGATCTGATTCTTACACGCTCGCAAGATCAGAAGTTGGTTAAGGTTGCTAAGGGGTTGAAGTTTCTTGTCTTGGATGAACTGCATACTTACAGAGGTAGACAAGGTGCAGATGTGGCACTTCTTGTCAGAAGGCTTCGTCTGGCCACAGCAGCCAAAAACTTACAGTGTATAGGTACATCAGCAACCATTGCAGGTAGCGGCTCTTTCGAAGAGTGCAACAGAGAAGTTGCAAAAGTAGCTTCGCAGCTTTTCGGTGCAGAAGTAGAACCGGGTTCAATTATTGGCGAGACTCTGCAGCGTGCAACTCCAGACTTCACAACAAGCCCAGAAACTCTTGCTGCTTTGAAAAAGCGTGTTGAAGAGAGAGATTTTCCTATTCCTAAAGACTATAAGGCTTTTATTACTGATCCAATGTCGAGTTGGATAGAGACTACTTTTGGACTCAAGCAAGAAGGGCATCGGCTTGTAAGGCAGCAGCCACGAAGTATTTCGGGAAAAGATGGTGCAGCCAAAGAGCTTGATGAGCTACTACACCTTGGCTCTTTAGACCTGTGTGCAGATGCTATAAAAAGGTGGTTGCTAGCTGGCTATGAGTGTAGTTCCAATCCTGAAACTGTCTCAAAGCCTTTTGCTTTCAGGCTTCACCAGTTCATTAGCCGTGGTGACACTGTCTATGCTTCACTGGAAGCAGAGAACCGTTACATCACCGTTCAAGGCCAACAATTTGTTCCTGGTGATAGAAGCAGAAGGCTTTTTCCATTGTCCTTCTGTCGTGAATGTGGACAAGAGTATTACTGTGTGCGCATTAGCAATGAAGGTACAGATGCAAATAGCTTTATTGCAAGGGAGCTTTTAGACCAGCAGGAGAGTCTAGAAGGGAAGCCAGCATTTCTATTTTTTAACAAAAAGATTTCTTGGCCTAAGGAACCAGAAGAGCTAAAGAAAAGATTACCCGAAAATTGGCTTGACGAAACAGGAAGCTCTATCAGGCGTGATAGAAGGGAGGATCTACCAAAGTCGATAAAAGTAACTACAGAAGGAAAAGTGAGTGAGAAAGAAGGGCTAGAGGTAGAGCTTATTTCATCGCCTTTCCGCTTCTGCCTCTTTTGTGGTGTCTCCTACGATTTCAACCAAGACAGCGACTTTGCAAAACTCTCAACTCTCGGTTCAGAAGGGCGTAGCACAGCAACTACTATTATGAGCCTTTCGGCAATAAGAAACCTTAAAGCTTCTACTTCTATTGAGAAGATAGCGCAGAAGCTACTGAGCTTTACCGACAATCGTCAAGATGCATCACTACAGGCAGGCCATTTCAACGACTTTGTCGAGACGGCTGCTCTCAGGTCGGCTATCTATAAGGCTATAGAGCAAGCAGGTAGAGAGGGAATAGAGTACGACTGCCTGACTTTGAAAGTGTTTGAAACGTTAAACTTGCCGAGGGAAGCTTATTCAGCCAATCCAGAAGAGAAGTTTGGGGCACGAAAAGAAACAGATCAGGCTCTAAGAGATGTACTTGGCTACCGCATCTATAGAGACTTGCGGCGTGGTTGGCGTATCACTTCACCAAACCTCGAACAGTGTGGTTTGCTAGAGATAAAGTACAAATCACTTGATGAATTATGTGCTGATAAAGAGAGTTGGAAGCATCAGCTACTTTCAGATATTGATAGAGATAAGAGAGCAGAGATCTGTAAGACGCTTCTGGACTTTATGCGGCGCGAACTGGCTATCAAAGTCGATTTTCTAGAGCAGAGCTATCAGGAAATTATGCTGCGAAGAAGCAATCAGAAGCTCACTGGCTCATGGGCTATAGAAGAGGCCGAGGCTGAAGCCTTGGAGACTTCGCGCATACTCTTTCCGCGTTCTCAAAAGCGAGGCGAAGACCGCAAGGGCTGTGTCTATCTTTCAGGCAGAAGCCGCTTTGGCCAGTATCTCAAAGGAGCAAGCCAGTTAGGACAGAAGTTGAAGCTTGAAGAGATAGAAAAGATAATTGTTGAACTACTCCAGACTCTTATTACAGCAGACCTTGTGAAAGAGGTTATTCCACCTTCAAAAGACTCTTCAGTGGCGGGCTACCAGCTTCCAGCTTCAGCAATGATATGGACAGTCAGCGATGGAAAGAAGGCTTTTCACGACCCTATCAGAGTTCCAGAAATATCGAAATCAGGTGCTAGAACAAACAAGTTCTTCATAGATTTCTATCGTAACAAAGCTTCTATGATAAAAGACCTGCAAGCAAAAGAGCATACTGCACAAGTTCCAGCAGACTATAGACAAGAGAGAGAAGAGAAATTTCGTAAAGGCTTGCTACCTATTCTCTACTGCTCTCCAACAATGGAACTAGGTGTAGATATCTCTGATCTCAATGTAGTCAATATGAGAAATATTCCTCCAACACCTGCAAACTATGCGCAGCGTAGCGGGCGTGCAGGCCGAAGCGGTCAACCCGCTCTGGTCTTATCTTATTGCACTACGGGCAGTTCTCACGATCAATATTTTTTTAAACGACCTGAGAAGATGGTGGCTGGATCGGTGACTACTCCACGTCTAGATCTGGCAAATCAAGACTTGATCAAAGCACACATACACTCAATATGGCTCTCTTTTGCTTCGTTAAATCTTGGTAGTTCACTTAATGATGTTTTAGATCTTGGTAAAGACTGTTTGCCACTCAGAGACGAAGTAAAAGAGAAGTTGGAAGATCAATCTATTAAAGAGAAGACTCTAAAAGTTGCAGAAGAGATAATAGAAACGCTCAAAGAAGAGCTAAAAGAGTCTGATTGGTACAATGAGCGTTGGCTCAGCAGTGTAGTAGATCAGATAGGACGCAGTTTTGACACTACCTGTGCAAGGTGGCGCAGCCTTTACACTTCTGCCAAGAAACAACGAGATAGGTATCACGAAATAATTGGTGACCACCTTCGCACCAGTGAAGAAAGAGAGCGGGCAAAACGCTTGCGCAAAGATGCCGAAGAGCAATTGGAGCTTCTGAAAAATTCAAAAGAGAATTTTCAGACCGATTTCTACAGTTATAGATACTTTGCAAGCGAAGGCTTCTTGCCAGGTTACAACTTTCCAAGACTTCCTATCTCTGCCTTTGTTCCTGCAAGAAGCAGAGCCAGCAGAGAAGACGTTCTTTCACGACCTCGCTTTCTGGCTATCTCTGAGTTTGGTCCACAGGCAATCATCTATCACGAAGGCTCCAGATACGCTATCAACAATGTCATTCTTGGGATGGAAAATGAAGAGTTGACAACAAAAAGTATAAAACTCTGCCCAAAATGCAGCTACTTGCACGAACTTTCTGAAGATAAACAGTTTAATCGTTGCGAAAAGTGTAATGAGGAGTTGGAAGTCCTTATCTCTGGTCTGTTTCAGATGCAGAGTGTTTCTACAAGAAGGCGCAACAGAATAAATTCTGATGAAGAAGAGAGGCTACGACACGGCTATGAACTGATAACGGCTGTTAAGTTCAGCGAAAAAGAAGGTCATAGTGCACAGCGTACTGCAAATGTCTACTTGGATGACAATCTCATAACCAAGTTGACTTATGGCGATACTGCAAAGCTTTGGCGGATAAATCTTGGTTGGCGTAGACGCAAAGAAAAAGGATCACAAGGGTTCTTTATCAACAAAGAGACAGGTAAGTGGGAAAGCGAGAAAGATGCAAACAGTCAAAAAGATGAGATATTGTCTGCAAACTCGTGCCGAGTCATCCCCTATGTTGAAGATTGGCGCAATTGCCTGCTACTTGAACCTTGCTTTGATGGAAAAAGCTCAGACGTTATTACTATAGCTTCATTACAAGCTGCTCTGAAAGCTGCTATTCAAGTAGAGTTCCAGCTTGAAGACAATGAACTTGCTGTTGAGTCACTTCCCAATCACAATAACCGCTCTCTTATTCTTTTCTATGAATCGGCTGAAGGTGGTGCGGGTGTTCTTAAACGTCTTATAGACGATCCAGAGATTCTTGCAAGAGTCGCTAAGGAAGCTCTTAGCATCTGCCACTTTGGCCTTGATGGAGAAGACGAAAGACATAGCAAAGGTGCTACAGAAGTTTGTGAAGCAGCCTGCTATGACTGTTTAATGAACTACAACAATCAGCGTGACCATAGGCTTCTGGATAGAAAGAAGGTAAAAGATATCCTTTTAGCTTACACGAAAGCTTCTGTGGCTTCTTCTCCTGTTGAACAACCACGAGCCATGCACTTGCAAGAGTTGAAAAGGCTATCTGATTCTGAACTTGAAAGAAGTTGGCTTGACCTATTGGAAAGATATGGTCATAAATTACCTTCTCAGGCACAGAAACTCGTAAAAGAGTGTCAAACAAGACCAGACTTCTTTTATGAAGAAAACCAGACAGCAATCTATGTAGATGGGTCACACCACAAATACCCAGATAGAGCCAAGCGTGACCAAGTGCAGCAGGAATGTATGGAAGACTCTGGTTATATGGTGCTCAGATTTGGTCTTGAAGACGATTGGCAGGCTATTATCAATAAGTATCCAAGTATTTTTGGTAAGCCACAGTATCCAATGAAATAGTGCCTCTCTTCCAAACTAACTCTTTTGGGATAGCATTAAGTTGATGCGCCTGAGGTTTTACCCAATTATGGGTTAATCCAAATAGATCTAGCTTTTTCAGCTAGTTTAGTTGCAAGGTGTTCTGCTAACGCGATGGTGTCTCCATCATGTCTGGGAAGGCCAGTGATATTAGCGTGTGTTGGTGCATCCCTTACTATGTCCAGACAAATATTAACAAACGTGAGTTCGGGATAAGAAAAAAGGAATAGAAGCCCCTTGTTGAAAAGTAGATAATAAAAAAGATAACCAAAAAC
>JAEUQL010000184.1 GCA_016789295.1 Blastocatellia bacterium
AGTATGGGCAAAGCTAGCTCTTAAAGCTCTCTTTATCTACTCGCTCTCTGGTAAGCCTGTAACACTGAATAAACTTGCAGACTCGGTGATGATCTATGATGAGCGTGATCCATTTACTGCAATACAGAAGATGAGAGCCATTCTTGGCTGCTTTGTCTCTACTACACCAAAGGCTATAGAAGTTTCTGGAGAAGGTGAAGAGCTGGGTTGCAGGTTTGTTATTGGTGCTGCAAAGAGTCCAAACCAGATTCTTGAAGAGATGGCTTCAGAGATAGACGAAGAAGATCCAAGGCTGGCTGAACTTCTTATATGCATTGGTGGTGAATATTTCTCGGATTGGCCGCTCAAACCAGACCCATACACACAGACTCTTACACAACGCGCCGAGATACGCATTCCTTGGCGTGGCACTCTCAGAAAAGGCATATTGAAGATTGGAGATATGGTTGAGCTTCTGCCCATAGATCCAAACATAGGCACAGGAATAGATGAAGATCTGCTAGCAATGGGTATGGACTTTGAAAGCCCACAAAGTGTTACAGAATCTTTAGAAAATGATGAAGATGACTTACCAGAAATAGATGTACTCTTTGACAGCCAGACTGAAGCTCCTGCAATCTCTGCTGCTGATCTTGAAGAAGCTCCTGTAAAAGTATGCGAATGGGATTGGCAGATCTCAATAGTTCCAATAAATGGTAGCCCTCCTGCTGTTGCTCCAAAATATTCTCCTGTAACGCTCTTCTACTGGCAGCCGCAAAGAATGAATGCTGAAGATGCTAGGAAGTTAAAGCAGGCACTTGTACTAAGAACTGAAAGTGAGCTGTTCATCAAGCACGGGTTGAATATTCAAGCTTTTAGTGACGCACTCAATGCCGAACTCAGAATGATCTTTCACAGGCTTTATGTTGAAGGTGGCTATCTGCTCTGTCCAGCAAAGCAGAGTGCAATACAGGTTTCAACTCCTGAAAGTCTGGAACTTGAAGCGGAGACCCAAGACCACCTGCTAGAAGAGCTATTTTCTGAACTTCTAATTGAAGGATTTGCAAATAGATTCCCTCTGCACCCAATCTTTGGCGATCAGTTGACCGAGTATGAAGTTTTGAGGTTGACAGTTGGGTTATTTGGAGCACTCAATCCTTCATCCCCTGTTGTGCAATCTTATGCAGAAGCCTATGGGCTGCCATTCAAGCTGGTTGCAAAGGTCGATGGTGAGTATCGACTCTCATTAGACATTGATGATCCTCACCCGGCTGTTGCAGAGATCTTGCAACGTATTACCGATTCAGAATCAGGAAGTATTGCGATAAAGGACAGCTATGTAACACTGCGCAAAGAGCCTTATGGTCTGCAGTTGCCAGCTCAAAGACTTATCATTATGGCACTGATTGCAGCTTGGAAGATTGAGTTGACCGATGAGAGTGCATCCAAGTCACTCTCTGCTTCACAGTTGTCTACAGAATCGGAGTTTCGTCACTACACTATCATCCGTAAACCGAGCATCAGCCATCCACCTGAACTGATAACAGCTTGGTGTGGAATGTTGACAGCACAAGAAGCGGAAGCTGACCTGATAAGCCCTCAAGGAAGAAGGCAAGTGCGCGAGGCTTTGCAGAACTGGCGCGATAATTGGGTAAATCTTGGTCTAGTATCGCGAATAGAAACATTGCCAGCAGATCTATTAACTACCAGGCTTTGGCAGATAACTGTCAGTTGCCGACGTTATTTCGAAGCAATATCGAGTAGTATTGCTGGTCTACTCAATGATGAATTTTCTGTAGAGGCTTCTATCTCAAAAATTATAGATATTTTTAATGGTAAAGAGACTATTTACATTAAAGCTGTCAATGAATTGACAATGCTTGTGCAATATCTCGACTGGCTTCCATACTACATCGAGACAAAGAACTATGTTTTAGCAGCAGAGAAGACAAATGATAGCCAAATCAATAATGAACGGCGTGAACTTGTAGACTTCCTTTCACAGTCTAATAGGTTGCTTGATGAAGAGAAGAGGCAACGCTATGAAATGGTCTATAACAGTTTCCACACTCGCTATGTAGACTATTACTGCACACTGCACGACAGTATGGTGGCGAGTCAGGGGATTAAAAACCAGCTTGAAGAGATAATTTCTAGTCAGAAATGGCGCAACTTTGAGATACTTTCACAACTTTCTGTCGCTAATCGTAGTTACTATGCTACTGCTATCGATCTTGTAAGGTCTTTGCGCGAGCGTATGTGTGTCTTTCCAACACGCGAGCTTCTACAAACACAGCCTTTCTGTGCTTGCTCATTTAGGATAAATCAGACAGTCGATCCAGCTACAAAGATAGAGATACTCAAAGTAGTTATTGACATAGGGACTGCATACCACAAGCGGCTACTCAAACACTATGCACCGCAGATTAAAAAGATAGGTGAGAATCAGAATAATGGAGAGCACGACGCAAGATTTGATAAACTCCAAAAGCTGATTTCAGATACAAATGGTTTAGACATAGTAGAATTGTCAACTATTGAAGCATTTAATGATCTTACCTTGGCAACACCTAGCTCCATAGGGCTATTCCCAGTTGTTAGATTTGGTGGAAAGAGTTCTAAAGACCAGTTGCGTAAAGATTTTGAGAAGTGGTTTGAGACGCTTCCAGATGACCCAAACCTTTCTCTCGAATTTCTGGATGCAACAGAGGAAAAAGAATGAAAAATATAGTCTGTACAAAAGTAAGTAATGAGTAAAAAACGGGCTGCAATCATCGGTATGGGTCGTTTAGGCTCTTCTCTTTACCTACTTCTTGAGCAACTTGGCTACCAGGTTGAAACTGAAATAGACCATCTCTCAACCCTTCCAGACATTATCTTCATTACAACGCCCGATGATGCAATATCGGAAGTTGCAACTAAACTAGCACAAGAGCTTTCTATTGTTTTCAAAGCCAGACGAGAGACTGTAGTACTGCATTGTAGTGGTGCGATGAGTTCAAAAGAACTTGCTCCACTATCAATTCTTGGCTTTGCAACAGGATCACTTCATCCATTAAAAAGTTTTACTAGGGCTATAAGTTCAACATCAGAACTTGAAGGTGTCTATTGGTGTTTTGAAGGTCATTTAATAGCAGAGAAATTAGCAGAGCAGTTAGTCAAAAAAAGTAGAGGTAGATTTGTCAAAGTAGACAGTCAAATGAAGCCTGTCTATCATGCTGCGGCAGTAATGGCTTGTGGCCATCTAGTAGCACTGCTAGATCTGAGCATATCTATGATGGTTGAATGTGGAATAGAGCGTGGGCAGGCCATCGATATGCTTTTGCCTCTTGTAGTGGGTACAATTGAGAATGTAAAAGGTAGAAAAGAGAGCGAACTCTTTTCGCAAGTGCTCACTGGACCATTTGCCAGAGGCGATTTTGGAACAGTTCAGCAGCATATTAAAGCTTTAATGAACTTGCAAAAAGATTACATAAGCATCTACTCTCTACTAGGTCACCATAGTCTACAGATAGCAAAGAAGAGAGATTGATGAAACCAGTTGGTGGATGGAGTGAAAAAGATATTCAGGTATTGATTGACAAAACAGGAGCATCACGCGAAGCAGTGATAAGATTTTGTCAAGCAGTAGATAGACAACTCTATATGATGCTTCCAAACCATATGCGAAGAGCTACTCTGCACTTTCACTTGAAGCTAAATTTAGAGGAAAAAGAAAGTTCTGATAGGAATGCTTAAAAAACAAGCTGCTATTTTGGCATAATCTCAGCAAAGTCTATATCAAGTATTGGATATTCTTGCCAGTCTTTGTAATCATAATGCCACCACTCAACCTCATAAACCTTAAAACCTTCGGCCTCCATCCTGCTACGTAAAAGGTTGCGAAGTCGTCGGGATTCTTCACTGCCACCACCGTAGTCGATGTGGGAACGCTCGCTCATCTCATCATATTCACCAGGCATTTTCACCTCTTGGCCACTCTTCAGGTCATAAAGTGAAAGGTCTACAGCACAACCACGATTATGGCGAGACCCTTTGCGAGGGTCGGCTACAAATTGTCGTTTATCTTCGGGCGTTACCTCCCAGAAAATTTTTGTTACACGCCAAGGTCTGTAACCATCAAAGATAACCAGTCCATAACCATCATTCTTTAGGCTCTTGTGTACACGTAGCAATGCTTCAGCAGCAGGCCGTTGCAAGAAAGCTTTAGCAGTCCTGTAAACAGGCCGTCCTACAAAGTTATTGCTTGTAGCATATCTGACGTCGAGTTTGATGGTTGGGTCGAGCTTTACAAGCTCTACCAGGTCGGCAGATCGTTTCTCGCCTAACTCTTTTGGAGGAGAGTCAATTTCTAACTGTTGGCTAGCTACTTGAAAAGGCAGAACAAAAAGCAGTAAAAGGACGAGGGTTGAAAGCTTTGCCATTTTCTTAAACTCCTCTGGCATTTGCTGACCATATATATTTATGTAGCTGCAACTGTAGTCTTACTTTGAGTCCATCGCTCAGTATCCATTCTGCCAAGTCCGCAGGCTTCAAAGTTGTATGTGCAGGTGAAAAGAGCAGTTCAAATCTACCTTCCAGATTGCGTTCTTTGATGGTTTGGCGTGCCCATTCGTAATCTTTACGGCTGGCTATTACAAACTTTAACTGGTCTTGATTTGAAAGGCTGTTGATATTACTCCAAAAAACTTTTTCAGATTCGCCACTATCAGGACATTTAATATCGACTATCTTAATAACTTGATGATTAAGTAGAGATATATCTCTATGTCCTCCAGTCTCGACCATTACTGTGTAGCCAAGATCTATGAGTCTATTGGCAAGAACAGGAAGCTCTTTTTGTAGAAGCGGCTCTCCACCGGTCAGTTCAACAAGCTTTGCAGAATATGATGTTACACGCTCGATGATTTCATCGATGCTCATCGATTGACCGCCATAGAAAGAGAATTCACTATCACACCAGGTGCAGCGAAGGTCACAGCCAGTTGTCCTAACGAAAATGCACGGCAAGCCTGCATAAGAAGACTCACCTTGAATACTCTGATATATCTCTGTAATACGCATGCTGAGATTTTTAGCATCTCTATAGTCTTGTCGGCAAGCTTGCGGCTCAAGATAAGTAGCAGAAACCTTACATTTCTGCTACTTGGAAGGTTGTTTAAGCAGATTTTGGCCAAACCCTCTCTTAACTTACCAAACTTGGTAAGAGATAAAGAAAGAATATTTCGCGATACAATGCTTAAATGCTTATTAGAGAAGGTTAAAGGTAAACTCTAGGCGTGCGCGAACACTTACAGGCTTTCCGTCTTTTTCTCCAGGAATGAACTTGATCATAGTTGCAGCCTTGATAGCTTCTTCGTCTAACCCATAACCAAGGCCACGCATTACTTTTATATCTGTTATAGAGCCATCTTTTCTGAAGATTACAGAGAGAACTATTTTTCCTTGAATCTTTTCTCGTCGTGCTTCTTCAGTATATTTTGGTTTTTCTTTAGAGAGTATAGATGGATTTTTAAGACCTTCTTCACCAGTAGTATAGATAGCATCTCCACCACCAATGCTTGGACCTCTGCCACCACTATTGAAGCCTTCCCCAGCACCTAAACCTGTACCTTTGCCTGACCCAACTCCAGTACCTTTGCCTGTTCCAATCCCACCACTGCTGCCAGAGCCATCAGATGGAGGAGCAGGAATTCCTTTAGGATCGCCTATAGGAATATTCATTGTCTGTGAAGGAAGTAGTTCTGGTTGTACCTGGATTGTTGGAGCAACTGGCAGGGAAGGGGTTTCAATCCTTGGCGGATGTGTCGTTGGAGGCACAATCTGTGGCCTGAGAGTTGCCTCTGGCAGTCTTCCTTTAGAAGGAGGGGTAAGTTCATTTCTACCGCCACCACCACCGCCACCTGATCTCTGTGCAGCTTTTGGTGCTCGTATTTCTGGGCTTTGTAGAGTTGTAAGATCCACTATTTTCTGTAGTTGTTCTTTAGCCAAAGGTGTTTCAGCCGGTTTGTAATATGCGACAGCTAAATAGAAAGTTGCACCAAATAACCAGAGAAATAACGCACCCATTGTTCCTATTCTCAAGTATCTAGCACGCCTCGTCTGCAATGGATCGATATAGAATAGAGATAAGATAAATCCTTGAGGATCATGCAGAAAGTCAAACCACGCCTCTTTAATTTTTACAAAAGCATTAAACCAGATGGGTTGATATTCCAAAATAGTGAATGTAGGTTGGTACATAGTATACTCCCTTAGATCTTCGATAGATGTTGTCTGGTCTTCTTGTTGATTAAGTTGCAGTGTTACTGCTTGCCACATCTGGTTGGTTACTTTGAGTTCTGGTGAATGGTTCAAAAAGAACAGGTTCTCTTTATTTATCTGGTTATAAGCAGCCTTACAGTTTAGACATACTCTAAGATGTGCCCCTACCACAGCACTTTCTACCTCACCAAGTTCTGAGTAAGAGTAGTCTTCGAGTTTTTCCAGAATTTCAGAGCATTTCATAAAATCTTAAGACCCAAAGTTAATAATTTATGTAACCATCCAAGTTTCTCTTCATCTCTTGTCGCGCACGATGAAGATCCATCTTTATCTTTCCAACAGACCAGCCAGTAATCTCCGATATCTCTTCATAAGTTTGTTGGTGGAAAAGCTTGAGGATAAAGACTGTTCGCCAATCTTCTGAAAGCGTTTGTAATGCACGCTGCATCAAGAGGTTAAGTTCTGAGCTAAGTAGCTGCTCATCGGGTTTAAGGCCAGTGTCCTTTAGATTGAGGCTTACAGGCTCATCGAGAGCTACTTTCTGTCCAAATCTTCGATTCTCTTCGCGTTGTGATTTCAAAACTTCTCTAACAGTATTACGAGCTATTCCAAAAAGCCAGGTTGAAAATTTACTGCTATCTCTCAAGCTATTTAAGTTACGATAAGCACGTACAAAAGACTCTTGCATCAACTCTTCTGCTGTATGCCTGTTACCAACCATCTGATAGATAAAATCGAGCACAGGCTTGCTGTAGCGAACAAAAAGAAGATGAAAAGCTTCTGTGTCGCCCTGCTGACAGCGATAAACAAGTTCAGATATGTCGGTGACTATCTCCACTTTTGTTGACACGATCTAGTGTACCTTTGTGCTTCTATTTAGTGAGTGGATAGATTGATTGGTCTGTTTCAA
>JAEUQL010000185.1 GCA_016789295.1 Blastocatellia bacterium
CCCTTCTAACTTCATCTGCCAAATTAGAACAGTCAAGCATTTGATCAGATTCTTTTGCATACATCTTGCTTGAAAGATGGGCAACTACCAAGATCAAATCCTCTCTTGCTGGTCGCGATATGTGACGGATTGCATATTTTTCGCCTTCAGAAAGAGGCTTAACAAAAGTATGTGAAAATCTAGTAAATATCTGTATTCTTTTACACTCACCTTTTGAGAAACTATATAAGGTTTTTCTATCATTCAGCTTTGTTAAAATCTCTTGTGGCTCAAAAATAGATTCTGCCAACATCAGTATATCAACTTCATAGTCCCAGGCCAGTTCAAAGATTATTTCAAGTGCTTTTTTCTGTTTATTCGTGTTCCAAAACAAAAATGTGAGCATTACTGTGTTGATCTGAACTCTAAAAATAAAAGAGTGATTATAGCAAAAGCTACCATCTATCAGAAAACATCTTTCTGCGAGATCTACAGAAGAGTACAGTTTATGTACCCTTCTGTTTGAAGATGTGATATTGGTTAGAGTGTTTTTAGAATCAGTTCAGAGACAAGCGTATTGAAACGCACTGGGTCGGGAAGTTCTGAACCTTCTGCAATGAGAGCATAGCCAAGAAGAATCTCAGCATAGTCCCCAAGAGTTGAATCCTCGCGATTGGCATTGAAACGCTCTTGAAGCTTTAAAAAGATAGGGTGCTTCGGATTGAGTTCCATAATGCGCTTCTGCTTGATGTCCATCATCTTGCTGCGCTGTAGCAGACGTTCAAGGTGTGGACTGTAATCATATTCGCCACTAACAAGACAGACTGGTGAAGAGGTTAGGCGGTTTGAAAGACGTACCTCTTTGATATATGTATCGAGCTTCTTCTTTAACACTTCCAGCAGATCAGCATTCTCCTTCTGCCTCTCTTCAAGGTCTTTCTTTGCTTTCTCCTTCTCCTCTTCGCTGCCAAGCTCGACAGCACCTTTACTAGCAGATTTCAACTTTTTACCTTCGAACTCTGGAAGCGATTGAACAAGGAATTCGTCTACTGTCTCTGTTAGATAAAGTACCTCATAGCCACGCTCTTTGAATGCTTCAAGATGAGGTGAGTTTTCGATCATCTGCCGAGATTCACCCGTCATGTAGTAGATGTCCTTCTGCTCTTCTTTCATCCTACCAACATAGTCTTTGAGAGAAGTCAGCTTCTCCTGATCGTGAGAGCTTTCAAAAAGAAGCAGAGAGACGATTCTTTCTTGGTTCTCAAAATCGCCAGGGACTCCTTCTTTCAGAGCAGTTCCAAGCTCTTTCCAAAAAGCCAAATACTTTTCAGACTCTTTCTCTTGCATCTCTTTAAGAGTGTCGAGAACCTTCTTTGTGATCCACTTTCTGATCTGTGTAATGTGTCGATCTTGCTGCAACATCTGCCTGGAAATGTTGAGTGGAAGATCGGCAGAATCGACTATGCCTTTAATAAATCGTAGGTATTTAGGCAGCAGCTCTTCACACTTTTCCATAATGAGAACACGCTTGGCGTAGAGCCTCAGTCCAGACTCTGTTGCTGGCATAAAAAGATCGAAAGGAGCTTTTGAAGGAATAAAGAGCAGTGCTTGATACTCTATCCTACCTTCAGCCTTGAGTTGAATAGTCTTGATAGGGTCTTTCCAGTCGTGTGCTATCTGCTTGTAGAATTCTGCATATTCACTCTCTGTCACCTCAGATTGTGGACGTATCCAGAGAGGCTTCATCGAGTTGAGAGTCTTGTCTTCAAGAACTGTAACAGTCTGCCCATCTTTCTCTTCCTTGCGTACCTCTTTACATATTATTGGATAAGTAACAAAGTCCGAGTACTGTTTAACAGTCCGCTCAAGTATGTTTGTGTCGGTAAAGTCTTCGATGCCACCATCAACATCTGCAGGCTTGAGATGCAGTGTTATAGAAGTACCTCGAAAAGGCTGATCAGCTTCCACAAGCGAGTAGTTGCCATCGCCTATCGACTCCCATTTTGTAGCAGTAGTCTCTCCGGCACGTCTTGTTACAAGAGTAACCTTGTCAGCAACCATAAAAGAAGAGTAGAAACCAACACCAAATTGGCCTATCAGTTCAGCAACACTGTTTTCAGAATTTGCAGCCTTGATCTTTTCTCTAAACTCCTTTGTACCAGAACGAGCAATAGTACCTATGTTGGAGATAACCTCTTCACGAGTCATTCCGATACCATTGTCAGAGATGGTGAGTGTACGTTCTACAGGGTCGGTCTCAAGCCGTATCTCATAATCACTCCCAGCAGAAGGCTCTAGCAACTCTGGTTTTGTAAGGGCTTCAAACTTCAGCTTGTCTATAGCATCGGAAGCATTTGAGATCAACTCACGAAGAAAGATCTCTTTGTGAGTATAGAGAGAGTGGATCATCAGGTCGAGAAGTTGTTTGGTTTCAGCCTGAAATTGATAAGTCTCTGCTTTTGCTACCATATTGACTCTTCATATCTCCTAAACAACAATTTTTAACTAGCTTTGACTCTAGTGACAGATAGATTGCCTCTGTTTCATAACTCTATGCCTCTTTGGCTCAAGTTTCTCTTACAAATTCGGAAGCAGCAACCTAGCTACCACCGGTCTAGCTACTATCTTGTCTTTCTTTATGATGATGATAGAGTGATTGTCAAGTCGAGAAAGAAAGGCCATTCTAGCTTTTGACCAGAATGGCACTAAAGGTAATGAGGGGGAAATCAATAACAGATCAAAATTTGATCCTAAATAGAGATCGATACTTGTTTAAGATCAGCAAAAGCTTTGCAAGATCTTTAGATCGCCAATTTCTAGATCTGTAACTTTTTGCAAGAGTTGATCGATCAGCTTATATGTATTGATCGAAACTGTCCAAACCCTTATTTCAATAAGGCTGATTATTCTAGAAAGTAGAAGTGCCCCCAGCTTGCCAAGCACTGTTTTTTCAATCATTTAATCAATTGCAATCAACTCTAATCAACCCAATCTTCCCTTTTCAAGAGTGGGGATATTGTTACACAGAAGAGAAGTTTTTTCACCAACATTTATTAAACTTCTTGCAAAAGCAACCTTTGAGGCTCGTTTCAACTTAGTAAGCTCCTCATAAAACAATGGAAACCATTGTAGAAAGCTTTTTATAAAAGCTTTCTACAAGCTGAAAAAGGTTTTACTTCAAATGTTGTTTGAACCAGTCAAGAACTGTTGTGTACCAAAGTTCGCTATTTTGTGGTTTGAGTATCCAGTGTCCTTCGTCTGGGAAGTAGAGGAGGCGTGAAGGAACCTTGTTGCGTTGCAGTGCAGTAAACAACTGAAAACCTTCGCCAACTGGGACTCTGTAGTCTAGCTCTCCGTGAATTACAAGCGTTGGTATTTTGAAATTCTTTGCATTGTTGTGAGGAGAGAATTTGGCGTAAAGTTCTGGATTAGTCCAAGGTGTTCCTTTGAATTCCCACTCAGCAAACCATAGTTCTTCTGTCACTCCATACATACTTGTTAGGTTGTAAACACCTGCGTGAGATACTAGAGCCTTAAATCTTGGGTTGTTTTGGCCAAGTATCCAGTTGACCATGTAACCTCCAAAGGAGCCACCTGCAGCACCTACGCGCTCTTTGTCAACAAAACCCATCTCTAGAACGTGATCGACTGCACCTACAATATCTTCGTAGCACTTGCCACCCCAATCACCACTAATCTCATCAGTAAATTTCTGGCCATATCCAGTGCTGCCGCGAGGATTCGGCATAAGCACTACATAACCAGCCGAAGCATAAATGTTGGGATTCCACCTGTAGCCAAAAGCGTGTGTCCAAGCTCCTTGAGGACCACCGTGTATGAGAACTACCATTGGATACTTCTTTGAAGGGTCAAAACCGACAGGTTTTACAAGTAGTGAATGGACTTTTGCACCATCTGAGCCTTTGGAAAATATATCTTCTGCAGGGCTAAACCGCCTCTGTGAGAGAAGCTCTGCATTTGTATTAGAGAGTTGTTTTACAGATCTTGTATCAATGTCGGCAACAAAGACTTCTGATGGCAGAGTAATAGAAGTACGCGAAAAGACTAGCTTCTTTCCATCGGGCGTGATAGTTAGGTCGCTGTTTGATGACTTATCAATAAGCAGGGTGATGTTTTCTGTCTGAACATCTACAGAGTAGATAGGTGAGTATCCAAAATCTTCAGATGTAAAGTAGATCTTTTTGCTGTCTGGTGACCAGACGAAGTTCTCTATTGAGCGATCCAATTTCTCGCTAATACTCTTTGAACGCCCACTCTGTCTGTCATACAGCATCAATCGGAAACGGTCTGCTTCAAAGCCTGCTCTCTCTTGTGAACGATAGGCTATGTAACGACCATCAGGAGAATAGAGCGGATGAGTATCTGAACCACGGTTGACTTCTGTAATTCTCTTTGCCTCTCCACCATTTGCAGAAACCAAGAAGAGATCGTTGTTTGTACTAAGAGCCTCGTCTTCATCAGTATTTCGAGCAAAACAGACCTCTTTTCCATCTGGAGAAAAGACATAGTTATCTTGCCCACCCAGAGAGAATGGAGGAGAGTCCCAGTTACCAGGTGTTATATCTTTTGCCTCTCCACCATTTGCAGAGACAATAAAGACGTGGTCGCGCTTACCATCTTTCCAGAAATTCCAGTGACGATAGAGTAGATGGTTTATCACTTTTGCTTTGACCTTGCTTGCTTCAACCTGCTGGTTGCGTTTGTTGTTGCAATCGTCATTTTCACACTCTGGATAGACTTCAGAGGTAAAGAGAAGGTGGCTACCATCTGGCGACCATACCATATCTCTTGCTCCTGTGGAGAGCTTGGTCAACTTTCTGGCTTCTCCACCACTAACATCAAGCAGCCAGATCTGCCCTTCACCATCGCGTGTAGAGACAAAAGCTATCTGTTTTCCGTTGGGCGACCATCGCGGTCGGTCATTTACTCCTTGAGAGCTTGTGAGCTGTCTAGCCTCTCCACCATCTATAGACACAAGCCAAATCTGACTTGAACGTCTGTTTGCAGCCTTGTCATAGGAAGAGACTACATAGGCAACAGTCTTGCCATCGGGCGAGACCTGTGGGTCGGCAACACGATTGAACCGAAACAGGTCTTCTACTCTGAGTCCACCCTCCTGTGCTGATGCTACTGCAACAAATACCAAAAGCAGTATGCAGGTATAGAGCAGTCGTTTCATTTACTTTACTCCTTATAAATTGTAGGGATATGTAGAAAAATGGAAATATATCACTCTGTCTGGCAAATGCTCAATTTACAGACGTTACAAGTTTTTGATCTACGGCGCAAAACTTCACTACCAAAAAGGTTTTCTAAGATAAGGTTATCAGAAAGTTATTGCCGCACTAATAACATTATATCTCTCAAAAAACTGAAATAGTAGTAGCATAAACTTTACTCTTGCTCACTATTTTAGTGCTTCATTTGTACTAAAATAGAGTTACAAGCTCCTAACTCTGTTCCTTATTTTAGGGAGGTGGGTTATGAGAAGCAAGAATGGACGAAGAGTTATAATGTGGCTACTTCTTTCCGTGTTGTTTTTTGTCTCTATTGCACTTCCTTTTGAAGTTTTAGTGAAGGCTCAGGAACCTAGAACAGAAGAAAGAGGAGTAGTTACCTGTCCAAAAGCAGTTCCAGAAAAGGGCTGTCCCTGGACTGCCGTTGCCTCAACAGGAGCAATAGACGATCAGTCATTAACACTGTTTGCCTTTGACGCTGCAAACCTGGGATTTAAGCCAAAGGTAGCAGGGACTATAGTAGCTCGCTACAACGTAACAAACACTTGCAGCCATCCAGACCACACAATGATTCCAGGTTGGACTATACTGGAGATGGGTTCGACAGCTCCAATGAACAGTGTAGTCATGGCTCAATTCTATAGAGTAGACAAATGTACAGGAAAGCAGACGGTGCTCTGCACAGTTGCCAACAGAAGCAACCCAAACAAACCAGGAGAATGTCTCTGCTGCAGCTTCCCAAAAGAAGCAGTCGATTTTTCCAAAGCACTCTACTATGTAGAGGTGACTCTCTACAGCTCTGGTCCAACAGTTAAGCCACTTCTGCACACCTTGCGTATCTACTAGCTCTAGTAAGGTCAGTTAAGATAAGGGGGCATCTTGCCCCCTTCTGATCTTGTCTGTTTAGTAGCAGCGATCTAGAACGATTGATCTTGATCTCTATCTGATCTTCGGCGTTGCGTGTTTTTGAAGATCGCCAATATGTTAAACTAGCCTTTCTTTTTTAAATTTGAACCTTCTTTTCAATACAAAATAGCCAGAAGTGTTTGTAAAAAGAAGGTGTTGAGAGGTTCCGATGTCCTGGTTTAAGAGAAAGAAGACCGAAGATCTGACAGTACCTACTGAAGAAGAGAGGGTAGTGAAGACAGAAGGTCTATTTTCGAAGTGTCCCGAATGCAAACAGACTCTATTCAAAGGCCAACTAGACGACAACCTCCAGGTCTGCCCAAAGTGCAGCTACCACTTCAAGATCGATGTCTATAGCAGACTCAAGTCTCTTTTTGATGAAGGCAACTTTCAAGAGTTTGACAAGGGACTGACTTCGACTGACCCACTCACCTTTTTTGACACAAAACCATACAAAGAACGTCTAGAAAAGACAAGAGAGTCTACAGGATTTTTTGATGCTGTAGTCTCTGCAAAAGGTAAGATCGGTGCACACCCTACCATAGCTTGTGCAATGGTCTACGATTTTATTGGCGGCTCGATGGGATCTGTAGTAGGTGAAAAGATCACACGTGCAATAGAGCGTGCTGTAGAAGAGAGATCAGCACTCATAATCGTTTCGGCTTCAGGTGGGGCAAGGATGATGGAAGGAGCACTCTCACTGATGCAGATGGCCAAGATCAGTGCTGCACTAGCTCGCCTTGATCAAGTACAACTACCTTACATCTCTGTACTGACAGATCCGACAACTGGTGGTGTAACGGCAAGTTATGCAATGCTTGGCGATCTCAACATAGCCGAGCCAGGAGCACTTATCGGATTTGCAGGGCCGCGTGTTATTGAACAGACCATTAGACAGAAGCTACCACCAGGATTTCAACGC